>JASHVN010000475.1 GCA_030044555.1 Xanthobacteraceae bacterium
GAATCCTCGTCGTTTCCTTCCTGGTAGAGCGTCAGGAAGCCGTCGAATTTCACCACCGTTCCGGTCGCGCGCAATTCCAGGAGGCGTTGGGCCACCTTGGCGGTAATTTCGGCTGTGGTACGCTCCAGTTCGGCCGACTCCATCTGGCTGGCGAGGGTACGCAGCCAGATCAGCTCATAGAGCTTGGCCTGGTCGGCATCGAGGAAGCGCTTGGCGTCCTGCGGCTTGCGGCCAAGGTCAGTCGGGCGGATCGCTTCGTGCGCCTCCTGCGCGTTCTTGGCCTTGGTTTCGTAGCGCCGCGGGGAGGGCGGCACGTAGCGCGCGCCGTAATCGGCCCCGATCAGGCTCCGCGCGGCGCTGATGGCCTCGTTGGCGATTTGCACGCCGTCGGTACGCATATAGGTGATGAGGCCCACGGTTTCGCCGCCGATATCGACGCCTTCGTAGAGCCGTTGCGCCACCCGCATGGTATGTGCGGGAGCAAAGCCGAGCTTGCGGCTGGCTTCCTGCTGCAGCGTGGAGGTGGTGAATGGCGGTTGCGGATGCCGCTTGACCGGCTTCGCTTCCACCGACGCTACCGTGAAGGCGGCCGTCTCCAGCGCCTGCTTGAAAGCTTCGGCTTCGGCGCCTGAGCCGATATCGAGCCGCTGCAGTTTCTTGCCGTCGGCGCCGACCAGACGCGCTTGAAAGGTCTCGCTGCGCGGCGTCGCCAGCGTCGCCACGATCGACCAGTATTCCTGGCGGACGAATTTTTCGATTTCGAGTTCGCGGTCGCAAACGAGCCGCAACGCCACCGACTGCACCCGGCCCGCCGAGCGCGCCCCTGGCAGCTTGCGCCAGAGCACCGGCGAGAGCGTGAAGCCAACGAGATAATCGAGCGCCCGGCGGGCAAGGTAGGCGTCGACCAGGGCCTGATCGATGGTGCGCGGCTGGCGCATCGCCTCGGTCACCGCCTGCTTGGTAATGGCGTTGAACACGACGCGCTGGATGGTCTGCCCGTTCAGCGCCTTCT
Source organism: Xanthobacteraceae bacterium (assembly GCA_030044555.1). Classification (GTDB taxonomy): domain Bacteria; phylum Pseudomonadota; class Alphaproteobacteria; order Rhizobiales; family Xanthobacteraceae; genus BOG-931. The sequence goes on from JASHVN010000475.1 coordinate 1,013, forward strand.
TTTGCTTGAGCACCTCCAGCACGTGCCAGGAGATCGCCTCGCCTTCGCGGTCGGGGTCGGTCGCCAGGATGAGTTTGTCGGCGTCCTTGACCGCCCGGGCGATGTCATTGAGCCGTTTTGCCGCCTTGGGGTCGACTTCCCAGAGCATGCCAAAATTGTGATCCGGATCGACCGAACCGCTCTTGGCCGGCAGGTCGCGCACATGGCCATAGGAGGCCAGAACCTCATAGCCGCGGCCCAGATATTTATTGATCGTTTTCGCCTTGGCGGGCGATTCTACCAGTACGAGGTCCATGCTAACCTAATGATCCAGAAAGGTTTTTGTATTCTTTACGGGCAAACAGCCCCAGCCTAGCCGCCGCGAAGATGGGTAATACAACCCCGCCTGTCAAATCGAGCTTGCTGCAGGGGGCCATGCACATCTCGCAAAAATGGGGCTGCTGAGGGAACACGCAAAGATTGTATATTTGTCGATATGATCGTATTCTTATATAAAACGTGCCAAAAAAATGCTGGACGCTGTGACATCGTTCGTTCGCAGGAGCCCGAGCGCGTACATGCGGGCAAAAACGCCACAACGTCAGGCACCTGCCTTCAACGCGCAGCAACGCCGATCCGCGACAACAGCGCACGGCTCGGATAACCGTCAGGGATCATGCCAAAGCGGCGCTGCATTTGCCGAATGTCGTCGCGCAATGCGAAGTCGATATGGCCCTGGAAATCGTTGACCTTAAAGCCGAGTTGCGCAAGCCGGCGCTGCAACGCCATGCGCTCGCCGCGCGACGGCTGAAAATCGTTTGCCGGCCAGACGGCGCGCACCGGCGGAAAGCCGCGCAGGCGCTCGGAAAGTTCGCCGACCGCAAGCGCATAGGCGTCCGAATTGTTGAACGACTTGATGACGATGAAATTATCCGTAACCAGGAAGGCAGGTCCCGAGACGCCGCTTGGGAAAAACAGAATAGCGTCGCCGCTGCCGGGAAAAGCTGCTCCATCGGCGCGTCTAAAACCTTTTCCTGCCCAATCGCGAAATGAGGCTTTGCTCATTTGATAGTCGAAGCCTTGCGGCACATTCACCGCAAAACCCCAGGGCATTCCATGCTGCCATCCCGCCTTGTGTAAGTAATTCGCGATCGAGGCGAGCACGTCGGGCACATTGCTCCAAATGTCAGGTCGGCCGGTACCGCCGAAATCCACCGCATATTTCAAATAGCTGGACGGCAAGAATTGCGGCTGTCCCATTGCTCCCGCCCAGGAGCCGACAAATTGCCGACGCGCTATGCCGCCTCGCTGCAAGATGGTGAGCGCGCCGAGCAGTTCATCGCGGAAATAAGGCGCCTGAAATCGCGCGTAAGCGAGCGTCGCCAGCGAGCGAAAGACGTCCCAGGGGTCGCGGGCCTCGCCGAAGGATGATTCGATGCCCCAGATGCTGACGAGAATGCTTCCCTCCACGCCGAATTTTGCGTCCACGGCGTGTAATGTGTCGTTCCATTGCGCCGACTTGCGCTGGCCGATCGCGATCCGCGCGGGTGACACCAGGCTCGCCAAATAAGCGCCCATCGGCTTGCCGTATTCCGGCTCGGCGCGCATGGCGGCGATCACGGCCGGATCGGGCGTTACGCCGGCGAAGGCTGTGTCGAATGTCGCGCGCGAGATACCTCGTGCCGCCGCGTCTCCCCGCAACGCGGCGATGAAAGCACCAAAGCTTTCGGCCGATGCGCAAAGTGCCGGGCTGCAGGCGAGCAGAAGCGCGAGAACCGCAAAAACCGGCAAACCGCGCCCGAATGTCATCAATGTTCTTAGCTTCATCGCGCCCGGCTAAATCAGCGATATGAGGCCGCCGCCGTGGCGTTCCAGACGTCCGGCGATCTCCAGTTCGAGGAGCACAATGCGGACCACGCGTGGCGAAGTTTTGGAAAGCCGCACGAGATCGTCCAGCGAGATCGGCACCGGGCTCAGGAGCCCGACGATACGGGTACGCTCGTCGGACGCGGGTTCCGCGCGTTCGGCGGATTCGCCGCCGGCGGATTCCGGTTCGCGCGCCGGCAATTCGATGCCGATGATCGGCTGCAGCGCGGCAACGATATCGGCCGCTTCCGTCACCGGCGTGGCCCCTTGCTTGAGCAGGCCGTTGGTGCCCTCGGCGCGCGGATCGAGCGGTGAACCGGGAACCGCAAAGACCTCGCGGCCCTGTTCGAGCGCGAGTCGCGCCGTGATCAGCGACCCCGAGCGCTTGGCCGCCTCGATAATGACGACGCCGAGCGAAAGTCCGGAAATCAACCGGTTGCGCCGGGGAAAGTCGCGTGCCCGCGGCTCCCAGCCGAACGGCATTTCGCAGACAACGAGGCCTTTAGGCAGAATGTCCTCGACCAGCGGCGCGTGCTCGGGCGGATAGATGCGATCCTGCCCGCCGGCGAGGACGGCGACCGTTCCGCTTGCGAGACTGGCGCGATGCGCAGCCGCGTCGATGCCGCGCGCCAAACCCGAAACGGTGGCGAAACCGGCCTCACCGAGTTCCCGCGCGAGCTGCTGGGTGATTTTCAGTCCTGCGGCCGAGGCATTGCGCGAGCCGACAATCGCCACTGCCGGCATTGCTAGCGCGTCGCGATTGCCGCGGACCGCAAGCAGTGGTGGCGCGTCATCGATCGCCTGCAGGCGGCGTGGATAGCCGGCCTCGCCAATGGCGATGAATGATGCGCCGAATTTGCGCGCGGTTGCGATCTCGTGCTCGGCCTGTTCGCGCGAATAAATCTTTGGTGCGCCACTGCCGCCGCGGCGCGCCAGCGCCGGCAGGGCTTCGAGCGCCGCGCGGGCGCCGCCGAAATGATTGATCAGTGCACGAAAGGTGCGCGGGCCCACATTC
>JASHVN010000476.1 GCA_030044555.1 Xanthobacteraceae bacterium
CCGGCGTAAAGCACGCCCTTATAGGGCGCGCCCATCGCTTTCATCGCCCGCAATGTGGGCTCGATGATCTCCGCCATGACGCGCGCGGATATTGCTTCGTCGATATTGGGCGCCGGCGAATAGGCGCCCATGCCGCCGGTATTCGGACCCTGGTCGCCGTCGAAGGCCCGCTTATGGTCCTGCGCCGTCGACAACGGGATCGCGCTCTCGCCGTCGCAGAGCGCAAAGAAAGAGACTTCCTCGCCTTGCAGAAACTCCTCGATGACGACCTCTGCGCCGGCCTCTCCCAAGCTGCCGCCAAACATCATCTCGATGGCGCCTTCGGCTTCCGCGAGGCTTTGCGCCACGACCACACCTTTGCCGGCGGCAAGACCGTCGGCCTTGACCACGATCGGAGCACCCCGCGCGCGCAGATAGGCCTTAGCTGGGTTGGGTGCGTTGAAACGTTCGTAGGCCGCGGTCGGAATGCCGTTGGCGCGGCATAAATCCTTGGTGAAGCCTTTAGACCCTTCGAGCCGCGCGGCGCCTCGGCTCGGCCCGAAAGCTTTGATGCCGGCCGCCTCCAGATCGTCGACAAGGCCGGCGCAGAGCGGCGCCTCCGGCCCGACCACGACCAGATCGATACGGTTGGTCCGGCAAAAGGCTGTGACAGCCGCATGGTCGGCGAGATCGAGGGCCACGCATTGCGCCTCGCGCGCGATGCCGGCGTTGCCGGGGGCGCAGAAGAGCCGGTCGGTGAGGGGGCTCGCCGCCATCTTCCAGGCCAGCGCGTGCTCGCGCCCGCCGGAGCCCAACAGCAGAATGTTCACGGCCGCGTGTTCATTGGAGGAAAGTGTTCGCCGGTCTCCGTAGCACGGCAGGGCAGCGACGCAAGGTCGTGAAGGTCATGGGGGGCGCGCCGGCTGTGGAGGGGCCTTGACCGGGCCTTGCGACGCGGCGCATTAGCGGCGATTTGAGCAACCCCTCTGGCCTCGATGAACGAACCACGCCTCAATCTGCCGGAACTGACCGTCTCCGAACTGTCGGCGGCGCTCAAGCGCACCATCGAGGAGGCGTATGGCTATGTCCGCGTGCGCGGCGAACTCGGCAAGGTCAGCTATCACGGCAACGGCCACGTCTATTTCGACCTCAAAGATGACCGCGCCTGCATTTCCGGCGTGATCTGGCGCAGCGCCGCGCCACGCATCAAGCTCAAGCTCGAGGCCGGGCTCGAAGTGGTCATCACCGGCCGGCTCACTACGTATCCGGGCCGTTCGCAGTACCAGATCGTGGTGGAGACGCTGGAACCCGCCGGCCTCGGCGCGCTGATGGCGCTGCTTGAGGAGCGTAAGAAAAGACTCGCCGCCGAGGGGCTGTTCGACGAGGCGCGCAAGCAGCTCTTGCCGTTTCTCCCGACCTTGATCGGGGTGGTCACGTCGCCGACCGGCGCGGTGATTCGCGACATTCTGCATCGGCTTGCCGACCGTTTCCCGCGCCCGGTTCTGCTCTGGCCGGTGAAGGTGCAGGGCGATGGCTCGGCCGCCGAAGTCGCCGCCGCGATTGCAGGCTTCAATGCCTTGCCGGAATTTGCCGTATGGCCGCTGCCGCCGCGACCCGACCTCATCATTGTTGCCCGCGGCGGCGGCTCGCTGGAGGATTTGTGGTCCTTCAACGAAGAGATCGTGGTGCGCGCGGCGGCGGAGAGCCTGATCCCGATCATCGCCGCAGTCGGTCACGAGACCGACTTTACGCTCATCGACTTCGTCGCCGACCGCCGCGCGCCGACACCGACTGCCGCCGCCGAGATGGCGGTGCCGGTGCGCGCCGAGCTTTTGCTCGACGTTGATTCGCTGTCGCGGCGCATGCTCGCTTCGTGGCGGCGCTGCCAGGAGGCGCGGCGGACCGAATTGCGCTCGGCGTGCCGTGCGCTGCCCGACTCTGACGAATTGTTGGCGCTGCCGCGGCAGCGGCTCGATCACGCATCGGCAAGGCTGCCGCGCGCGCTGCACGCCAATGCCCATAGCCACCACGTCGCATTTTCCCGGATTGCCGGCAGATTGAGCGCGCATTTAATGCGCGCCAACGTCGAGCGCCGCCGCGAACGCTATTCCGGCTTGGCGCAACGGCTGCAGGCGAGCCTTGCCGCCTATATCGCGGCGGCACGCACGCGCATCGCCCGGCAGAACGAACGCGTGGCCACCTTCGGCGAACGCGCCGACCGCGCCATCGGCAACATCCTGGATCGGCGAGCCGCACTGCTCGAACAAGCCAGTCAACTGCTCGCGGCTTTTTCCTACCGCGGCGTGCTCGCCCGCGGCTTCGCACTGATTCGAGATGCCGGTGGCCGCCCGCTGCGCGCGGCGGCTGCGGTGAATGCCGGCATGCGGCTTGATATCGAATTTTCCGACGGTCGCGTCGGAGCGGTTGCCGGCGACTCCCGCATTACACCGGCGGATTCTTCGCCGCCCTATGTCAGGCGCCGCCGCCGGCCCGCCGGCAACGACGGGCAGGGCAGTCTATTTTAAGAAAAGCGGGAGGGAGCACCGATGCAGGGCAAGGTCGCAGTCGAAGAGCATTTCGCCATTCCAGATACGACCGATCGGTCGCTGCGTTACCAAACCGATTATTGGAAGGGTCTGCAGCCCAGGCTTCTCGATGTGCATGACCGCCGGCTGGCCGAGATGGATCGCACCGGCATTGAGATCGAAGTTCTTTCGCTCAATTCCAACGGCGTGCAGAGCGTGCTCGATGCCGGCAAAGCCGCCGAGTTGGCGCGCAAGGCAAACGACGCGTTGGCGGCAAGCATCGCCAAGCGGCCCGACCGCTTCGCCGGCCTCGCCGCGCTGCCGATGCAGGACCCGCAAGCTGCCGCTGCGGAACTTGAACGCTGCGTGCGCGATCTCAAGTTCAAAGGCGCCTTGGTCAACAGCTTCAGCCAGCTCGGCTCGCCCGATGACGCGATCTATTACGATTTGCCGCAATACCGGCCGTTCTGGGCGGTGGTCGAGCGGCTCGGCGTGCCGTTCTATCTGCATCCGCGCGATCCGCTGCCGAGCCGCCGGCAGGCCTATGAAGGCCATCCCTGGCTGATCGCGTCGCCGTGGGGATTTGCCGAAGAGACGGCGATGCACGCGCTCCGCCTGATGGGCTCGGGCCTGTTCGATGACTATCCGAAACTGAAAATCGTCCTCGGCCATCTCGGCGAGCGGATCCCGTACGATCTTTGGCGGCTCGATCATCGCCTGCGCAAAGTGCCCGGCCGGCCCGCCAAGCGCGCCATGGGCGAATATTTCCGCGAGAATTTCTATCTCACCACGAGCGGCAACTTCTGTACGACCTCGCTGATCCACGCCATTCTTACGGTTGGCGCCGATCGCCTTTTATTCGCGGTCGATTATCCGTTCGAAGATCACGCGCAGGCGACCGTCTGGTTCGATGCTGCCGACATCGCCGAAGCTGACCGCCACAAGATCGGCCGCGGCAACGCGATGGCGCTGTTCCAACTTGGTTGACGACCAAAATATGACTGTTTGTTCACCTGGAGCATAAAGTTCATTTGGTGCATAAAAGTCGCGGCAGTTTGCCGGCAAATTCGCCACAGTTTCGCCCACGCCGCCGTTGAATTTGTGATTGCTCGATCTCCTAAGACGCTTTCTCGATCTTCAGTTTAGTGCTAACTTCCGATGGTCCATTGCTCGAACGTTAGCTCGAGTGTGGGAGGAGTCTGAAAATGTCACACACGAAGAAAACTTCGAAGCGAAAGCGTGGAAGTAAAGCTCTACCCGCTCTAGGTGCTGCCGGAGTCTCTCTGGCCATGGCGGGCAGCGCGTCCGCGTCAACTCTTGCGACGGCGCCGGATACGCAAGCGCAAAATACCTCACCGCGTCATGAAATCTTTCTCGGTGAGGAAGAGCTCTCCGACGTCAGCCTGTCGACGTTCTATGTTTTCGACAAGGAAAATGCCGCGCAGCCTCAGCTGGGCGAAAAAGTTGCTGCCTGGGGTTGTCGCTGCGGCGGCTGCCGCGGTTGCCGATGCGGCGCCGGCTGTCGATGCGGCTGGCGAGGCTGTCGCGGTTGCGGTGGCTGCGGAGGCTGCTGGGTCCCCTGGTGTATATCCCGAGGTGGTTGCCACGCCTGTTAGGCCGTGGCAGCAATCTGACCGCATTGATGAAGCAGCTGATGGAGGCCGGGTTTTGCGTGACCCGGCCCCTTTTCCTGTCTGCAGCGTGGTGCTATCGCGAACGCGGGGAGCGTTACCCGCGGGTGGTCATCACCGGCATCGACAGGCTCTGGCGCGCGCCCAATAATGACGCCCCGCAACGTAAAACGTAACCAGCATTGGCCTTGCTATGGTGATTCATACCGGCGGTAATAAGCGCGGGGCTGAACGTGCTCGTGTCGCCGCCACTGATCGCGTCAAAAGCGTCGCGCCATTCAGCAAGAAACACATTCCGGAGTTTGCGCCGCATTTCTCCGTCTATGTGCTTCCGCCCGACGTCGTGTGCCTCTATTCCGAAGATCGGAAGTTCTTTCTGCACGGCGAGCTTTACTGTGCCCTTGCAAACGCAATCGGAGCGGGAAGGAGCATCGGGCAGATCATTGCGGAGCTGGGGAAGCAATTTCCGATCGACGCCATTCACGAAGCGCTCAAGCGCTTGGCCGACCGCCGTCACATCGTTCCGAAATCGAGTCTGCCCGCCCCCATCGCCGGCTATTGGTCTAGTCTCGGTTTGCCGCCGGGGACGGCGGAGAAAAATCTCCAGAAATGCCGCGTGCGTATTCACGCGATCGACGTCAAGGGGGCAAAGCAGCTCGAGGCCGCGCTTACGCGGCTTGGCGTCCGTGTGGTCAAGGGCGCGGCCGACCTGACAGTCACGCTGGTCAACGATTACCTCGACGCGCAATTGGCCGAACTCAACCGGCGGCATCTGTCAGACCAAACGCCATGGCTGCTGGTCCAGCCTTCCGGTATTTTTCCGCTGGTGGGGCCGCTGTTTCGGCCGGGCGAGGGCGCCTGCTGGGCCTGTATGGCCGATCGGATGCAAAGAAACCGGGAGGTCAAAGCGCTGCTCGACCGCAAGGGGGCGCGCCGGGTTGCGGTGTCCGCTCTCGCCCAGAGTACGTTGGGAAAGAGTGCTGCTCAGCTCGCGGCACTCGAGATCGCCAAGGCGATCGCCACCGAGTTTCGCACCGAACTGCACGATCACATCGTCAGTCTCGATCTCTTAGGCGCCAGCATCGTCAAGCATTACGTGACGGCGCGTCCGCAATGTCCAAGTTGCGGGCGTAAGAAGCTTCGCGACCCGCGCCGCACGCCGGTGCCGATCGAGCTTACATCCGGCACCAGGCTGATCATGACCAGCGGCGGTTATCGCTCGGTCTCCTCGCGGGCCACGGTCGCACGGTTTCGCAAGCACGTGAGCCCCCTGACCGGCGTGGTCTCGCGTCTCGAACGGCTCGAAGCCGATCTGCCGCTGAACACGAACTTTTATGCCTCGCACAATTTCTCCGGAGCCGCCGAGAGCCTCGACGAGTTGCGCGCCGGGTTGAGCGGCGGCAGCTACGGCAAAGGCAGCACCGCCGAGCAGGGCGAAGCGAGCGCGCTCATGGAGGCGATCGAACGCTATTCCGGGATCTTTCAGGGCAACGAGATCAGACAAACGCGGCGGTTCACGGACTTCGCGCCGGGCGAGGCCATCCTTCCCAATGACGTTCTCTTGTTCAGCGACGCCCAATATCGGAACGCGCAATCGCCAATAGCGGAGTCCGAGGACATGACCCCGCCGCCGGTTCTGTTCGACCCCGCGGCCGAGATCGAATGGTCGCCGGTGTGGTCGCTGCGCGACGAACGCTTCAAGTATCTGCCGACCAGCCTGTTGTATTTTTTCTACAAGGGCGGCTCTGGCGCCAACCACTTCCACGCCGATTCCAACGGCTGCGCCGCCGGCAATACGCTCGAGGAAGCGATCGTTCAGGGATTTTTGGAACTTGTCGAACGCGACACCTATGCGATCTGGTGGTACAACCGATTGCGGCGGCCGCAAGTGGACTTGAGCCGCTTCGACGATTCCTACGTTCGCGACCTGCAAGTGCAGTTCGGCGAAACCGGGCGCCGGGTCTGGCTCCTCGACCTCACCAATGATCTGGAAATTCCAAGCTACGTCGCGCTCTCCCATGCGACGGAAGGCTCGCAGGAGATCGTCGAGTTCGGTTCCGGCTCGCACTTCGATGCGCGCATCGCCGCACTGCGCTCGCTCACCGAGCTGAACCAGTTTCTGTCCCTTGGCCTCAGCGCGGGCCGAAACGAGGGCGTGGCGCCGCTTCCCCTGCAAGATCATCCGTATTTGACGCCAAGCGGCGATCCGCCGGTCCGGCCGGATTTCAGCTCGAAGTTCGGCTATATCGATACGCGCGAGCAGGTGCTGGCCTGTGTGCACCTGGCCGAGCGGCACGGCCTCGATTTCCTGGTGCTCGATCAGACCCGTCCCGATATCGGCGTCCCAGTCGTGCGGGTGATCGTCCCCGGGTTGCGGCATTTTTATCGACGCTACGCGCCCGGCAGGCTCTACGACGTGCCGGTCAAGCTCGGATGGCAAAAGACGCCGCTGCCGGAAAGCGATCTCAATCCGGTCCACCCGCATACTTAAAGGCCGCTCCGGTTGCGCGCTCGCGGAAAAAAGAGTGGACGCGGGACTGCAGCGCTAAAGCTTTACGCCCGGCTTTGCCCGCAGGTGGCGCTTGAAGTCGGCGCCAACGCAGAGCTGCTTGCCTGTTTCGGCGAGCATTCGGTCGGCCTCGGAAAATTCAGTGCGGAAGCAGCCGCTGATGCGCAGGACTTGCGCACCGGGCTGCCCCTGAACGCGCTGGCCGGTGACAGCGGCAGCAACAAAGAAATTCAGCTCTTGGTCGAACGATTGGCCAAGCGCGGGCTGTTGGAATACCGCCTCGCGCGCTCAAAGGTCGGCGGCGACGCAGTCGTCATCGAGCCGCAGACGCCCGATTATCGGCCGCGTGCGGCACAACTGCGCGCCACCGATGTCCTGGTCCTGTCGCGGTTTGCGTATTTGCGACGGCGCGCCGACGAAATGGTCCTGGAATCGCCTCGGGCCGGCGCGTTGTTCAGACTCTGCGATCCGGCGATTGCCAGTGCTCTGGCGGTACTGGCTGTGCCGCGGCAAATCAAATGGCTGCGTCGGCAGGCTGGTTTCCCGGCCATGGCGCTTCTCGCGCTGCTCGTCGACTGTGACATTCTTTTCAGGATCGAGACCGCCGGTGATAATGGCCAGCGTTCAGGCGAGGGCGACGGCAACCTCGTCCTTTGGGACTTCCACGACCTCGTGTTTCACACGCGCAGCACCGAGGGTCGCCATGCCAACCCGCTCGGCGGAACCTATCCGTATGTCGGTGTCATCCCGTCGCCGCCGGCGATACGGCCGTCCTGGCCCGGCGAGAAAATCGATCTGGGAAAATTCGCAGCGCCCGCGCCGGCGCTTTCGCCCATCGGAAAGCTGCTGCAGCAACGTCATTCTGTCCGCGACCACGACAGCGGGCGACCGGTCGCGTTCTCTGAGCTTGCGCAGTTTCTTGACAGAACGGCGCGTGTCCTCTCGAGCATGACCGCACCGCTCGACCCTGACGGCGGCGGGCCGATGCTCACCTACACGATGCGGCCATTTCCTTCCGCCGGCGGCAGCTACGAACTCGAACTCTATCTGGCCGTCGACAAATGCGAAGGCCTGCCGAGAGGATTTTATCATTACGACGCCGGCAGCCACACGCTGGCGCCGATCGATGTCGCGCGGCGGGATCTCGAAGCGCAACTGGCGGCGGCGCAATTCGCCATGGGAGCGGCTGCGGTGCCGCAGATATTGCTAACCATCGCTGCGCGTTTCGGCCGAGTTTCATGGAAGTATAGCTCGATCGCCTACGCGCTTATTCTGAAAGACGTCGGCGTACTGATACAGACATTCTATCTCGTGGCGACCGATATGGGGCTCGGCGGCTGCGCGATCGGGACCTCGAATATCGATCTGTTCGCAAAAATGACAGGGCTCGACTTTCACGTCGAAGGGCCGGTCGGTCAATTCGCGCTTGGGCGTGGTGCCGCGCCGGAGGCCGGCGCCTGAGGGATTGTCTCGCAGATCGGCGCGAGACTACTTGCGAACGAAAAAGCGAGAGGCCGAAGGATCGGCCGACGTCGAGGGTTCGAAATATCCGACCGATTTTTTGCTCTGTCCTCCGGTCAGCGCGAACGTGGCGCCCTGGGGGTCCAGGCAGCGAACGACCCGCCTGCCGCCTGACGTTGCAATCGGCCCCTCGAGGATTTGTCCACCGCAGGCGCGCACGCGCTCTGCGGCTGCGTCAATGTCGCTGGTGGTGAAGGAGAAAAGCCAGAACGGGGTGGGCGCCATCGCGGGCTTCGTGAACATGCCCCCGATCATTTGTCCGCCGGCGGAGAACAACTGATAGGTGCCCATCGCGTCGACATCGGCGCCGGCTTTCTCCCAGCCAAAAAGCGCGCGGTAAAAGGCAAAGGCCTTGTCGCGATCGGCGGCGAGCAACTCGTGCCAGCCGACGCCGCCGGCAGCGTCAGGTGCTGGCGGCGGGTCATGGTCGGGATCCTGCCACTTGAACAGCGCGAAGGCCGCCGTTTGCGGGTCCGTGACCACCGCAAATCGGCTGATATCGGGGACATCGGTCGGTGGGACATGGACCGCGCCGCCCAGCCGCACGATTCGTGCCGCTGCGGCGTCGACGTCATCGACACCCACATAGCCGATCCAGCGCGGTTCGATGTCTGCTGCGCCCGCCTGCGTTGCAAGGTCCGGCAGGCCGCAGACCGGTTGCTCACCGGCCGTAAACAGCGAATAGGCCATTGCGGGCGCCGCTTCGCGTACGCGCCAGCCCACGACCTCAGCGTAGAAGGCCTTGGCGGCCTTCGGGTCGGTTGTAATCAACTCATACCAAAGGAAACGACCATGCGAGCGACTCACCGCCGTTTCTCCTCCCTTCGCAATCTGGCTCATGGCAGCCTTGCTGTCCGCGCTAGGTGGTGTGGCTTTTTCGCTCAAAACGCGGCAATGTGATACCGCGCCAATCATGTTTGGCGTGATGATTGCGCTTAGACAATCACACTAGCGGGAGTGACGCCATGGACCTTCTTGCCGATCGCGGTCGCCGCGTTTCCGTCGAAGAACTCGACACCAGCCGCTTACTCGCCCACGCCCGCCGCCAGGCGCATGAACGCAATTTCGACGATGTGCTGATTGCCGACGTCGATTCCCACCACTACGAAAATGAATGCTTCGACGAATTTCTGCCGTTCATCGAGAACGACGTGCTGCGCCAGCTCGTGCTCGCCGGCCGCACCAAGGGCCGAGGCGCACTGACGCCGCAGCAGGTGAGCTTTCAGGACATGGGCGGGCGCATCACCCGCTATCCGCTGCGCTCGTCGGAAAAAACGCAAGGCGGCAAGCTGCGCGATGTCGTGCTCGGCGAGCGCTGGATGGACGCGATGAGCGTCGATTATTCCTGCCTGTTCCCGACGCTTTTGCTTTCGGTCGGCCTGCACCCTTCGACCGAAATGGAGATCGAACTGTGCTTTGCCTATAACCGCTGGCTCACCGACAAGGTGCTGCCGGAAGCCGGCGGCCGGCTCTATTCGATGCTGTCACTGCCGATCTCCGATCCCGACGAGGCGCTGCGCCAAGTCGAGATGTTCGGGCATTGCAAGCACGTCACCGGTTTTCTGGTGACATCGGCCCGCACGCTGCCGATTCACCACAACAGCAACATGAAGGTCTTTCGCGCCATCGAGGAGCGCGGGCTTTCGCTTGCCTTCCACTCCGCGATCAATATTGGCGAGCCGGTGTTCAAGGGATTAAACCGCTTTGCCTCGGTGCATGCGCTCGGCTTTCCCTTCTACAACATCCTGCATGTGACCAACTGGGTCACCAATGGACTCGGCGAACGCTTTCCCAAGCTGCCGGTCATCTGGATCGAAGGCGGCCTTGCCTGGGTTCCGTTCCTGATGCAGCGGCTCGATCACGAATTCATGCTGCGCGCGTCCGAATATCCGCTCTTGAAGAAGCGGCCAAGCGAGTACATGCGCGACATGTACTACGCCTCGCAGCCGATGGAGCGCGTGGATCTGGAAGCGCTGCAGTGCACGTTCCGCATGATCAACGCGGAGACGCAGCTGATGTACGCCTCCGATTA
>JASHVN010000477.1 GCA_030044555.1 Xanthobacteraceae bacterium
CGCGGCCGCCGCATTCGCTGCACGCCTATTTTATGCTCGGCGGCGACCCCAAAGTGCCGATCGTCTACGAGGTCGACCGCATCCGCGATGGCCGCAGCTTCACCACGCGCCGCGTGGTGGCGATCCAGCACGGCCATGCCATCTTCACCATGGCGGTCTCGTATCACCTCGTCGAAGAGGGTCTGTCGCATCAGGCGAAAATGCCCGATGTGGCGATGCCCGAGGCGCTGCCGAGCGAAGCCGAGCTGAAAGAGCGTATCTGGCCGCTGATGCCTGAGCCGGTGCGCCGCTATTACGAGCGCGAGCGGCCGATCGAATTGCGCCCGGTGGAAATGGGCCGCTATCTGGGCGAGAAAAATCCCGACGGCCGTTTCAACGTCTGGATCAGGGCGACGGGAAAGCTGCCTGACGCACCGGCCATTCATCAATGCGTGCTGGCCTATGCGTCCGACATGATGCTGCTCGACGCCGCGCTCATTCCGCACGGCAAGAGCGTCTTCAGCGAAGACATCATGGCGGCAAGCCTCGACCATGCGCTGTGGTTTCATCGTCCATTTCGTGCCGACGAGTGGCTGCTCTACGCGCAGGACAGCCCGAGCCTTTCCGACTCGCGCGGCTTTTCCCGCGGACTGATCTTCACGCGCGACGGCACGCTGATTGCCTCGGTCGCCCAGGAAGGCATGCTGCGGCAGCGGCGCCGGCTGCCGACCTGACGGTGGCCGGCGCAGTGAGAGCTGGGCGTTCCGCTCAATCGCTCGCTTTGATGCCCGCTTCCTTGATAATCGGCCACCACTTGGCGATCTCGCCTTTCTCATAAGCTGCCAGCGCCGCCGGACTCTGCTGGTCCGCCGGAAAGATGACCTGGCCGAGCTGGGTGAGCCGGTTCTTTACAGCGGGATCGGCAAGCGCCGTCTTCACTGCTGCGTCGAGCCGATCGATGATCTCTTTGGGCGTCCCTTTTGGCGCCCATAGGCCGTGCCAAAACGGCAGGCTCACGCCGGGCGTGCCTGCTTCCGCCAGCGTCGGCGTATCGGGCGATTTCGGCCAGCGCTTGTCGCTGACGACGGCGAATGCTTTGAATTTGCCGGCCTGCACGTAAGGAAGCGTAGCCGATGCTTCGAGACACGACAGATCGATCTGGCCGCCGAGCAGATCCTGGATCGCCGGTCCGGCGCCGCGATACGGCACGTAGTCGAACCTTACGCCGATCGCCGTGGCAAACGATACCGCAGCGAGTTGCGCTGCGCTGCCCGTACCGACCGTGCCGAAAGTCGTCTGTGTCTTTTTCGCCTTCAACCACGCGATTAGCTCGGTCGCGGTTTTCGGCGGTATCGCATTCTTACCCAAAATCCACAGCGGCGAGTAGGCGAGCAGCGAAATCGGCTGCAAATCCTTCTGCACGTCGTAATCGAGCTTGTAGATTGCGGGCGAGCCGACATGGCTGGTCCAGTTGCCGATGCCGATCGTGTAGCCGTCGGGCGCGGCGTGCACGACGCGCCCCGTCGAGATCGTGCCGCTGGCGCCGCTGACGGTCTCTACCACGACGGTTTGGCCGAGCGGCGCTTCCATGCCCTTGGCGAGGAGCCGCGCCAGTGCGTCGGTTGGACCGCCGGGCGGGAACCCCACCATCATGGTGATCGGGTGCGAGGGATAATCGTCGGCCGCGGCACCAGCCGCGCCGAACAGGATGGCGATCAACGCCATCGCGAGCGTCGTTGTTCGCATCGTCCTCCCCTTTGTTTATCGCAGGCTTCGCCTGTCGTTGTTGCGGCAACGATGACACGATCGCCGCAGCGCTAAAAGGTCAGCAACGCTGTCGCGACCGCCGCCGCGCTCCCGCCACAAAAGCCCTTTGGGCCTCTTGGCGGCCGATTGACGGCTCCTATATGCGGCCTGTACCCATCCGAAAATGTTTGCACATTTCGAAAGACTCCTGAGGCCGACGGCGCCGCCGGAAAATCCGGAGCCGCCGGCGACACTTATTGCCTTCCTGTGGCACTTTGCCCGTCAGGCGAAGTGGCTGTTTGCGGCCCTGTTCGTGGTCGAGTTCCTGGTGGCGCTGTCGGATTCGTCGGTGCCGTGGTTTATGGGCCGCGTCGTCACCATGGTGACGAAATTGCCGCCCGACCGCTTCTTCGCCGAAGGCTGGCCGTGGCTTCTTGGCATGGGCGTCGTCGTGCTGATTGCGCGGCCGACGATCATGCTGACGCGCTACCTGATCAACAATCAGGCCATCGCTGCGCCGTTCACCGGCCTCATTCGCTGGCAATCGCATTGGCACGTGGTGCGGCAGAGCTGGGCGTTCTTTCAGAACGACTTCGCCGGCCGCATCTCCAATCGCGTGATGCAGACCGGACCGTCGGTGCGCTCGACGCTGACTGCGACGATCTCCACGCTCTGGTACATTACCGTCTATGGCGTCTCGGCGATCGCGCTCTCCGCGCATGCGGACGCTTGGCTGGCGCTGCCGCTTCTGCTCTGGTTCGCCGGCTATACGGCGCTGCTGATTTTTTTCGTGCCGCGCATGCGCGAGCGCTCGAAGGTGTCTTCGATCGCGCGCTCGACGCTGATGGGCCGCATCGTCGACAGCTACACCAACATTCTCACCGTCAAGCTGTTCGCGCGTGCCCGCGACGAGGACCAATACGTGCGCGACGCGGTCGACACCCATGTCGATCTGTTCCTCGCCTCGCAGCGTTTGCTCACGATGTTCGGCGCGCTGCTCGACGGTCTCAACGCGCTGCTGATTGCCGGATCAGGCGCGCTGGCGCTGGTGCTCTGGCGCTACGGCGCGGTCGAGGTCGGCGCCATCGCCATGGTGCTGCCGCTGACATTGCAGCTTTCCAACATGTCGCGGCAGATCGCGCTCCGCATCACCGAAATCTTCGAAGATGTCGGCGTTGTGCTCGAAGGCATGCTGACCATCGCGCAGCCGCTGCAGCTGCCCGATCCGCACGACGCACGCTCGTTGACGGTGCGCGGCGGCCGCATCGATTTCAAGAACGTCGATTTCGGCTACGGCCGCGAAACCGGCGTGCTGCAGAACTTCAATTTGACGATTCATTCCGGCGAGAAGATCGGCCTGGTCGGCCGCTCCGGCGCCGGTAAATCGACGGTGGTCAATCTGCTGCTGCGCTTCTTTCATCTCGAAGGCGGCGCCATTCTCATCGACGGCGAGGATATTTCGGCGCTGACGCAGGAATCGCTGCGCGCGCAGATCTCGGTGGTGACGCAGGACACGTCGCTCCTGCACCGCTCCATCCGCGAGAATATCCGCTACGGCAAGCCGGAAGCGAGCGACGAAGAGATCGAGCGCGCCGCCAGGCTGGCGCACGCCCACGACTTCATCCTCGAGCTTGAGGATTGGCAGGGCCGGCGCGGCTACGAGGCCCATGTGGGCGAGCGCGGAGTCAAACTCTCCGGCGGTCAGCGCCAACGCGTCGCCATCGCGCGGGTGATTCTCAAAGACGCGCCGATTCTCGTCTTCGACGAAGCCACCTCGGCGCTCGACAGCGAAGTGGAGGCCGCGATCCAATCGAGCCTCGGCACGCTCATGGCCGGCAAGACCGTGATCGCCATCGCGCACCGGCTCTCCACCATCGCGCAGATGGATCGCCTCGTCGTGCTCGAGCAGGGCCGCATCGTCGAGCAAGGCAGCCATCGCGAACTGCT
>JASHVN010000478.1 GCA_030044555.1 Xanthobacteraceae bacterium
GCAGGCAAAAATGGCCGCTTGGCAGAGGCAGCGAAGTATTTGCAGGACCACGCGGTCGACGGCCTGATCGCCGCCAGCAATGGGCTCAACAATTTTCTGGAATCGAATGCCGTCTACGTGCTGTCCGGCGTGCGCCCGATCGGCGAGAGCGCCGTCGTGCTCGATCGCGACGGCCGTTCGACGCTGATCGTGACGCCGGGCTGGGACGGCGAGCGCGCGGCGGCGATTTCTTCGACTGACGAGACCATCGCAACCGACGACCTCGCCGCGACGCTCGCGGTGGTGGCCAAGAAACACCGCCTCAACGTGGAGCGGACCATATCGGTTGGCGTGTCTTTTCTCGGTGAGGGCCTGGTCGGGCGCATCGGCGCCGGTTTTGGTGCGCTGCCCGAACCCGCCGACGAGCTGGCGCGCGATCTGGCGCGCCTGCGCACTCCCGAAGAGCTTGCCGCAGCCGAGCGCGCCACCTGGATCGCCGAGCGTGGTTACGAACACCTGTTGAAATTCGCCCGTCCGGGCCTGCGCGAATACGAGCTGGCGGCCGAGCTTTATTGTTTCAGCAAAAAACTCGGCGCCGAGGACAATTTCCTCCTGATGAGCGCGTCGCAGCACAACCTGGCGGTTCGCGCCGCCGGCGAACGCATCCTCGACGTCGGCGACATCATCCTTTCGGAGATCACGCCCTGCTATCGCGGCCAGTTCGCCCAGATCTGCCGCACCACGGTGATCGGCCAGCCGCGGCCGGTGCTGCGGGAGAAATATGCCATCCTGCAGGACGCCATGAACGAAGGGCTGGCGGCGGGACGCTCCGGCACCAGCGTCGCTGAGGTGACGCGTGCGATCAACGGCGTCATCGCGAAAGCTGGCTACGGCGATTATTGCCGGCCGCCCTACATGCGGGTGCGCGGCCACGGGCTGGGCATCACCTCGGATCGCCCCGGCGACATCGTCGACAGCAACGAACGGCTTTTGGAAAGCGGCATGGTGTTCGTCATGCATCCCAATCAGTATCTGCCGGAGAGCGGTTATCTGATGTGCGGGGAGCCGGTGGTGGTGACCGACCGCGGCTGCCGCGCGCTGTCAACGCAATTGGCGCAACTCGACGTCATTCCGGTCTGAGGCGCCGCCATGCGAACGATGCAGCCATCCGTCACCATCGGCTCCTATACGTGGGCGCAGGACCGCCTGCCGTCCGACGAATTCGGTTTGCGCTTCGACGCATTGCGCGCGGAGATGGAGCGCCACGGCTGGCCCGCAATTCTGGTCTATGGCGACGTGCGCGAGCACGCGGCGCTCGCCTATCTGAGCAACTTCATTCCGCGCGTGCGCTGGGGCATGGCATTGCTGCCGTGCTCGGGCGAGCCGCGGCTCCTCTGCGCCATGAGCACGCGCGATTTGCCGGCCATGCGCACGCTGACCTGGATCGCAGATGTGCGCTCCGGCATGGGGCCCGAATGGGAGAAAGCGTTCGATCCATGGTTTGAACGCTTCAAGAATGGGCAAGCGATCGCGTTGGGCACGCTCGGATTCGACATCATGGCGCCGCTGCTGCAGCAAAGCCTGCGCCGCAGCCTGGGCGAGCGCTTTTCGCTGCAGCGCGCCGATGACATTTTGGCAATGCCGCCGCAGCGCAAGCGTCCGCGCGAGCTGACCATGATGCGCGCGTCGTGCGCGCTCGTGCAGACAGCGGCCAAAGCCTTCGCCGACACGTGGCGCCAAAGCGGCGAGCCGGAGACGGCGGCGCTCGAAGCCGAACGCCTGGCGCGTTCGCTCGCGGCGCAGGACGTGCGCACGCTGATCAGCCTCGATGGCGGCCGCACGCTGGTTCCTTTTCAAGGTCTTTTCGAGAAAAAGCCCGGGCCGCTCGTCGGCTATCTGGCGGTGAAAGTGATGGGCTACTGGGCCGATCTGTTCGTCACCGCGGACGGGCGCCGCACGGAGGCTTTGCGCCGAAGTGAAGCCGCGCTTGATGCGCTCATCGCTGTGGTGCGGCCTGGCGCGCGGGCGGCCGATATTCACGCCGCGGCCACGAGCGCGCTGGCACCGCTGCCGCTGCACCCGGTTCTCGGCGGCAGCATCGGCCACGGCATCGGCCTGTCGCTCGACGAGCAACCTGAACTGGGCGCCGGCGCCGACACAGAACTGGTCGAGGGCGGACTCTACACACTGCAGGTGGGCATCGCCGACCCGGCAGCCGGTAATGCTTTGCTGTCGGCTGTTGCGCATTGCACGGCGGCGGGCGCCGCGGTCCTGGCGCGCTCGCCTTCGGATACCGTCGCGTGATCGCCTCTGCCGGTGTCTGCTTGGACATCGCGCCGGAAGAGATTACGTATCGACCATGGCCAAAAACACGAAGAGCGTGGCGGCAAAAACGGACCCTCGCCTGAGCGAGCGCGATTTCGAGCGCATTGCGCGGGCGCTTGCCGAGCCGCGCCGTGTCGACATTCTCAAAGCGATCGGCAGCAAGGACACGCCGACGCCATGCGCCGCGCTACTTGAGGTCCAGAAGGTCAGCCCGGCCACGATGTCGCATCATCTCAAGGAGCTTGAGACCGCCTGTCTTATCGATGTCGTCCGCGACGGGCGGTGCGTCAATTTGAGTCTGCGGCGGGACGTTCTCCAGGCCTACCTGGATCGGCTGGCCAAGATCTGAGCACGATCAGGCATTTGCCCTCCCCTTGTGTCTTCCCCTTGTGCCCCCTTGCGGTTTGTCGCTTCGCCACATAGTTCGATGGTTATCATAATATCGAACTGTTGCCAAGCGGTGACGAACCCAGAGGGGACAAAGCAATGAGCGATCTGAAAGGAAAAGTCGCGGTCGTAACGGGCGCTTCAAAGGGCATTGGCGCCGCGACGGCGAGAGCTCTGGCCGCGGCGGGCGCGGCCGTGGTGGTGAATTATGCCTCCGACCGGAAGGGCGCCGAGCGCGTCGCCGCCGACATAGCGGCAAAAGGCGGCAAGGCGGCCGCGGTCAAGGCAGACGTTGCCAAAACATCCGATGTCCAGCAGCTTTTCGATGAAGCCGAGAAAACATTCGGCAGGGTCGATATTCTCGTCAACAATGCGGGCGTCTATCAATTCCATCCGCTCGAAGAGGTCACGGAGGAGGATTTCCACCGCCACTTCAACACGAATGTGCTCGGCACTCTTCTCGCGACCAAAGAGGCAGCCAAGCATTTCGGCCCGCGCGGCGGCAGCGTGATCAATATCAGCTCGGTGGCGAGCGAGACCGCGCTGCCTACCTCTTCGGTCTATTCGGCGACCAAAGGTGCGGTCGATACGCTGTCGCGCGTTCTCGCCGCCGAACTCGGTCCGCGCAATATCCGCGTCAACGTGATCGCGCCGGGCGGCGTCGAGACGGAGGGCACCCATGCGGCCGGCGTCATCGGTAGCGACTTCGAGAAAATGATGATTTCGAAAACTGCTCTGGGCCGTCTCGGCCAGCCGGACGACATCGCACGCATCGCCGTATTCCTCGCTTCCGAGGATTCCAGCTGGCTCACCGGCGAGCGCATCGTGGCCTCGGGCGGCTACTTCTGAGGCGGTGGGCTCTGCCCGAACGACGCTGCCGCCCTGTTCGCCCGCGGGCGAACAGGGGGCGGTAGCGCTTGCAGTCTTGATAGCGGCGCTTGGAACTGCCACATGCAGGCCGCCATGCATATGCCGATTCACACCCCAGAGGATATTTCGGCCGGCGCCCCGGCGGAGCGAGGTCTCGCCGCCGAGGTCGGGCGGCGACGCACCTTCGCGATCATTTCGCATCCGGACGCCGGCAAGACCACGCTGACGGAGAAGCTCTTGCTGTTCGGCGGAGCCATTCAGCTTGCCGGGCAGGTCAAGGCCAAGCGCGACCGGCGCTCAACCCGTTCGGACTGGATGACGATCGAACGCGAACGCGGCATTTCGGTCGTGACCTCGGTGATGACGTTCGAGTACAACGGCCTCGTCTTCAACCTCCTCGATACGCCCGGACACGAGGATTTCTCCGAGGACACCTACCGCACGCTGACCGCGGTCGATTCGGCCGTCATGGTGATCGATGCCGCCAAGGGCATTGAGCCGCGCACCCGCAAGCTGTTCGAGGTCTGCCGGCTGCGCGACATTCCGATCATCACCTTCATCAACAAGATGGATCGCGAAAGCCGCGACCCGTTCGAGCTCATCGACGAGATCGAGAAAACCCTGGCGCTCGATACCGCACCGGTCACCTGGCCGGTCGGGCGCGGCCGCAATTTCGTCGGCACCATCGACGTCGCCTCCGGCGGCGCGCGCCTGCTTGACGGCGATGCCGGCGCGGCCGGCAAATTGCGCGAAATGACGATCACGGAGCTCGCGGCGCTTCATCCGGATCTCGATGCGGCATCGCTTGGCGGCGAACTCGATCTCGTGCGCGATGCCTGCAAGCGGTTCGAGCCGCGGGCTTTTGCCGAAGGCCACCTGACGCCGGTGTTCTTTGGCAGCGCGCTGAAGAATTTCGGCGTCGGCGATCTGCTCAACGCGCTCGGCGCTTTGGCGCCGCCGCCGCGCGTGCAGGCGGCCGATAAACGGGCAGTGGCGGCGACCGAACCCGGCATGTCCGCATTCGTTTTCAAGATTCAGGCGAATATGGACCCGAATCATCGCGACCGTATTGCCTTCGTGCGGCTTTGCTCCGGCAAGCTGACGCGCGGCCAAAAGGTCAAACAGGTCCGATCGGGCAAGACTCTGAGCCTGCATGCGCCGCAATTTTTCTTTGCCCGGGATCGGGTGCTTGCCGAAGAAGCTTATGCGGGCGACGTGGTCGGCATTCCCAATCACGGGACGCTGCGCATCGGCGACACCCTGACCGAAGGCGAAGACCTCAATTTCCAGGGCGTGCCCAATTTCGCGCCGGAGATTTTGCGGCGAGTGCGCCTGCCCGACGCCATGCGGGCCAAAAAACTCAGGCAGGCGCTGCAGCAGCTCGCCGAGGAAGGCGTCGCTCAGGTGTTCCTGCCGACCGACGGCTCGCCGGCTTTGGTCGGCGTTGTCGGTCCCTTGCAACTCGACGTGCTCAAGGCAAGGCTCGCCGCCGAATACGGCCTGGACATCGGCTGGGACACGCCTCAGTACACGTTTGCGCGCTGGATCGCGGCGGTCGACCGTAAGCAGCTCGACCAATTCGTGGCGAACTACCGCTCGAGCATCGCCCAGGATTTTGACGGCGACTTGGTTTTCCTGGCGCGCAACGCCTTCGACCTCGAATATACCGGCCAAAACAATCCCGGCATGTCCTTCACCGACGTGAAGGACATTCATCGCCGCTAGACGGGATCATGCTCCATAGCAATGTCCGATCGACTTGGCACGATATCGTCATTGCGAGGAGCCCGAAGGGCGACGAAGCAATCCAGAGTCTCAGTTCTCGGCCCCTGGATTGCTTCGCTTCGCTCGCAATGACGATTCAATCTGATAGGAATCCACTCCAGCCGGCCAGTTGATCCGTCAGCCGCCGGCGATTTCCTCGCGCAGGATTTCCAGCTCCAGCCATTGCTCTTCCGCCGCCGCGATTTTCAGCTGCAGCTCGCCGAGCGTGGCCGTGGTCTTTTCAAAGCCGAGGCGGTCGCGCGCGTAAAATTGCGGGTCGTCGAGCTTCCCCTGCAGCGCCTTCATTTCAGCTTGCAGCGCCGCGATGGTCTTTGGCAGCGTTTCCAGCGCGTGCTTGTCCTTGAACATCAGGCGCCGTTTTGCTGGACGGGGTTCCGTATCCACTGGAGCGGCCGCCCTGGCGGGTTTTGCGGGTGCCGGCTTCGGCCTCTCCCGCGTCAAATCGGCGCCGCGCTGCGCCAGCATGTCGCTGTAGCCGCCGGCATATTCGACCCAGCGTCCGTTGCCCTCCGGCACGATCACGCCACCGACGAGGCGGTCGAGAAAATCGCGATCATGGCTGATCAGCAGCACGGTTCCCGCATAGTCCGCCAGCATGTCCTCGAGCACGTCCAATGTTTCCATATCGAGATCGTTGGTCGGCTCGTCGAGGACCAGAAGGTTGGACGGCTTGGCCAGCGCCTGCGCCAGCATGAGGCGCCCGCGCTCGCCGCCGGACAACTTGCCGAGCGGCGTTCGGGCCTGTTCGCTCGCGAACAGAAAGTCCTTCATGTAGCTCACGACATGCCTGGCGTGGCCGTTGACCATCACGCTGTCGCCGGCGCCTCCCGTCAGGGCGTCAGCGACGGTGACATTCGGATCGAGGCTGTCGCGGTGTTGATTGAGCGTGGCGACGGCAAGCGCCGATCCGAGCCGGACTGCGCCCGTATCGGGCTGCAATTGACCGGTCAGCAGATTGATCAGTGTGGTCTTGCCGCTGCCATTGGGTCCAACGATCCCGATGCGGTCGTTGCGCGCAATACGGATCGAGAAATCGTGCACGATCTGCCGGTCCGCATAGCTTTTGCCGATGCCGGAGGCCTCGATGACCTGCGCGCCGGACGGCGCCGCCGCACCCGCAACCATGGCGACATTGCCGCCGCCGGCCCGATAGGTGCGGCGCTGCTCGCGCAGTGCCTGCAACAGGCCGACCCTGCGCATGTTGCGCTTGCGCCTGCCGGTCACGCCGAAGCGCAGCCAATGCTCTTCGGCCGCGATTTTGCGGCCGAGCTTGTGTTGCTCGCGTTCTTCGTCCGCCTCAACGCTGTCGCGCCATTCCTCGAAATGGGCGAAACCACGCTCGATACGCCGCGTCCGGCCACGGTCGAGCCAGACCATGCTGCGCGAGAGATTAGAAAGAAAGCGGCGGTCGTGGCTGATGATCACCAGCGAGGTGCGCCGGGCGTCGAGATCCCGCTCCAGCCATTCGATCGTAGTCAGGTCGAGGTGATTGGTCGGCTCGTCGAGGAGGAGAATATCGGGGTCAGCCGCCAGCACGCGCGCAAGGCCGGCGCGGCGCGCCTCGCCGCCGGAGAGATGCGCCGGATCCTCCTCGCCGGTGAGGCCGAGTTGCTCGAGCAGATAGCGAGCGGCGTGACGGTCATCGTCATGGTGATCGTCGCTCGGCCGCAGCCCGGCCTGCACATAGGCGAGCGACGTCGCAAAGCCTGAGAAATCCGGCTCCTGCGGCAAGTAGCGCACCAGTGCTCCGGGCTGTACGAAAACCGAGCCGCGGTCCGGTTCAATCAGCCCGGCGGCAATTTTCAACAGCGTCGATTTGCCGGAGCCGTTGCGTCCGATAAGCGACACCCGCTCACCCGAGCCCACGGAGAGTTCCGCGCCCGAGAGAAGCGGCGTGCCGCCGAACGTCAGCTGGATGTCTTTGAGTTGCAGAAGCGGAGGTGCCATACGTTTAGGGTCAAAACCCATAAGATACGCTGCCAGTGTTGAGCAGAAATGATCAGAGAGAGCCGTCGATCGCAATGGCTGCAAGGGCTTCCGAGGCAATGAGGACGTCAAGGGCTTAAGCCGCTACGCGGCGCGCAAAGCGCGCCCTTGACGTCCTCATTGCCTCGGAAAAAGGCTGGCCATTGCGATCGACGGCGGAAAGCGACTGAGGCTGGGGCCTATGGGTTTTGATCCTCGCGAGCCGCCGGCCCTCAATGCCGACCGCCT
>JASHVN010000479.1 GCA_030044555.1 Xanthobacteraceae bacterium
CGTGCGCCTCGGCGACATGCGGCGCATCATTCGGGATGGCCAGATTGTCGAACCACAACGGCGCGCCCTCTTGCGGAATCGAATAGCCGATCTCGATGCCGCTTTTGGCCTCGGCGGCACGCTGAGCGGCCTGCTTGAAATCGCCGGAATAACCGACCGCGAAGCAAATCTCGCCGGTCGCGAGGGCGTTGATATACTCCGAAGAATGAAATTTGCGCACATATGGCCTGATCTTCACCAGGAGCGCGGTGGCCTTTTCCAGATCGGCGGGATCGCTCGAATTGGGATCCAGATGCAGATAGTGCAGCGCCGCCGGCATGATGTCATCGGATGAATCGAGGAGATGAATGCCGCAATCCTTGAACTTGGCGATTTTGCCGGGATCAAAGACATAGGCCCAGCTGTCGATTGCCGTACCCGGTCCGAGAATGCGCTGCACGTCCTTGATGTTATAACCGATGCCGGTGGTCCCCCACATGTAATTGACGGCGTATTGGTTGCCTGGATCGTACACCGCGAGCCTCTTGGCGATGTCCGGCCAGGTGTTGACGAGGTTAGGCAGCTTCGACTTGTCCAGTTTCTGAAAAATGCCGGCCTGGATTTCACGGGCGAGGAAATAGCCGGTCGGCACCACGACGTCGTAGCCGGATTGTCCGGCGAGCAGTTTGGCTTCCAGCGTGTCGCTTGAATCGAACGTGTCGTAGCGCACCGCGATGCCGGTCTTCTTGGTGAAATCGCCGAGCACGGACGGATCGACGTAATCCGACCAGTTGTAGAAATTCACCACCCGTTGTTGCTGCGCGCCGGCGGGAAAGACGCCGGCAAGATGCAGGACGGCCGTTGCGGTCAGGATCGCGATAATGCCGCCGGCCGTGGCGGCCGCAGCGGAGCGGCCGTCTCTGCCCTGCGACGCGTGCCGGCGTCTCGCCTGCGCGGGTATCGGCGGAGAATGGTCGGACGCCGTCACTGAAGTCCGCGTCAGCTCTCGGTCGGCAGCCCGGCGGCCTTCCAGGCCAAGATCCCACCGGCGAGATGCGCGCCGTAGGCAAAGCCCTGCTCCTGCGCGGCGAGCGAAGCGGTCACCGAGCGGCGCCCGGAGCGGCAGGCGAACACGACCTCGTGCCCGGATGGCACCTCTATGGCGGCCACGTCGAAGGCCGATAACGGCAGCAATACCGCATCAGGGAAGCGCTCGAGCGCGGTCTCGTTCGGCTCGCGCACATCGACCAACAGCATGCGGCCTTCGGCAAGTCCGCGCGCGACTTCCGCTGGCGTCAGATCGCGCACGCTTGGCGCTGGGGCCGATTGGTCCGCCATTGAACTATGTCCTCGCAGGTGTGGGCGCTTGCGGACAACAGGTTGCGCTAACAGGCCCGAGAATCAAGGGTGAAGAATCAAGGGCGAAGACTTAAAGAGCCAGTCTCAAGCGCCAACGCGGGGGCCAAACCGCTTACGGATTCAAATCCGGCGGGACCGGGGGCGCCTCATGCATCAGCGTGATGGTCACACGCCGGTTGGCGGCGATGTAGGGATCGTCGGGGAACAGCGGATCGGTATCGCCCCTGCCCGCCACCTCGTAGATATTGTTCGAGGGAAACCCCTGCCCCTCCAAAATCTGCCGCACCACATTGGCGCGGTCGGCGGAGAGCTCCCAGGGCCCGTAGCCGGGCTGCGGCGGCGATCGTGGCGCGGCGGTATGGCCGGTGATCGAGATGCGATATGGGAGCTTCTTCAGCGGTCCGGCAAGCTTCTCAATGATCGCGCGGGTCTGCTCGTAGGGCTCCTTTGAACCCGATGGGAACATCGAGCGACCTTCCTGGTCAACGATCTCAATATTCAGCCCTTCCTTGGTTTCTTCCATGACGATGTGCTTGGAGGCTTCGGCGAGCTCCGGCATGTCCTGCAGCGCCTGGCGCAGCGAAGCCGCCGCCAGCGCGAACGCTTGATCGTCCTTCAATTGGGCGCCGTAATTGCGCTTGCGGTCCTGTTCGTCCGGAGTTGGATTGGCCGAAGCCTGCTCGGGTTCGATGTGCGCCGCGTTCTTGAGCTTCGGCCGCGTCGGCAGGCCATCGACCTCGATAATGCCGGAATAGCGCACCGACTGCTGCACGCCGAAGGCGTCACGCATCGACCCGGCGACGATTTGCAGCTTTTTCTGATCCTGATTGGAAAAGGCGACCAGCATCACGAAGAAGCTGACGAGGAGCCCCATGAGGTCGGCGAAAGTGACGAACCAGCCGTGGCCGCCGCCGTGTGCCCCTTCTTTCCGCCGCGCCATCGTGCCCTTTCCCGCGCTCCGGCTTTAGGCCGGAACCGGCTCCGGCTCGGGTTCAGTCTCGCGATGCTTTTCCGGAAGGTACGCGAGCAGCATCTCGCGCACCAAGGTCGGGCTCTTCGCCTCGCGGATCATGAGGACGCCGTCGATGATCAGCGTGCGGTTGATCTCTTCATCGACCAGCTTGAGATGCAATTTGTCGGCGATCGGCAGGCAAAGGATGTTTGCCACGATCGCGCCGTAAAGCGTCGCCAGCAGCGCGGTCGCCATGAAGGGTCCCAATTTCGACGGGTCGGTCATGTTGGCGAACATCTGCACCATGCCGACGAGCGTGCCGACCATGCCGAAAGCCGGCGCGCAATCGCCGACGGCCCGATAGATCTTCTGGCCTTCGTCGAGGTGGGTGAGGAAATTGTCGCGGTCGCGTTCGAGATTGTCGCGGATGAAATCGGCGTCATAGCCGTCGGCAACGAAGCGGATGCCTTTGGCCAGATACGGGTCTTCGGTCTCGACCTTCTCCAGGCCGAGCGGACCCTGCTTGCGCGCGATTTCGGCGATGCCGGCGATCTCGTCGACCAGTTCGCGCTGCGTCATGCGCCGCATGGTGAAGGCGAACTTGGCGCCGAGCGGCAATCCGTGGATGATTGACGAGAGCGGGAAGCGAATAAGCGTGGCGGCAAACGATCCGCCAAAGATGACAATGACGGCGTGGTCGCTCACGAACATCCGCAGGTCGCCACCCATCAGCATGAGGGTGATGACCACGGTAGCCCCGGCGAACAGGCCGAGACCCGTCGTAATATCCATAATTAAATGCTCCCACTCACGCCACGCCGCAGCCCGGAGGATGCGTGGCCGCAAGCGTACAATCGGTGCGCTTAAGGGAGCGTTACTTGAGCAAATCGAGGCTCTGCCGGCCGCTCTGTCAACATTGCCGCGCTCGCGCTTTAGCACGCCGGCGCGCGGTTAAAGCGGCCTATCAAGGTCCATTGCCGCACCCCCGTGACCGGCACGGGAAAAAGCCGCACAATGGCTTAACCAAAGGTGGTCCCGGCGCCACGCCATTCAGCCAAGGAGAACGCCCATGCGCGAGATCGGACACTTCATCGGCGGCAAAGAGGTGAAGGGTACATCGGGACGGCATGGCGACGTTTTCGATCCCAATACCGGCGCCGTGCAGGCCAGGGTCGCCTTCGCCAAACATTCCGAAGTCGAGCACGCCATCGCCGTTGCCGAAGCCGCGCAGCCGGCCTGGGCGGCGGTCAATCCGCAGCGGCGCGCGCGGGTGATGATGAAATTTCTCGAACTGGTGCAGAAGGAATACGATTCGCTGGCGCGATTGTTGTCGTCGGAGCACGGCAAGACCTTCACCGATGCCAGGGGCGACATCCAGCGCGGGCTTGAAGTCGTCGAATTTGCCTGCGGCATTCCGCATCTGCTCAAGGGCGAATATACCGAGGCCGCCGGACCGGGCATCGACCTTTACTCGATGCGCCAGCCGCTCGGGGTTGTCGCCGGCATCACCCCGTTCAATTTCCCGGCCATGATCCCGCTGTGGAAGTGCGCGCCGGCGCTCGCGTGCGGCAATGCCTACATCCTCAAGCCATCGGAGCGCGATCCGTCGGTGCCGATGCGCCTTGCCGAGCTGTTTGTCGAAGCGGGCCTGCCGGCCGGCGTGCTCAACGTCGTCAACGGCGACAAGGAGGCGGTCGACACGCTCTTGACCGACGCGCGCGTGAAAGCGGTCGGCTTCGTCGGCTCGTCGGCGATCGCCGAGTACGTCTACGCCACCGCCGCCTCCAACGGCAAACGCGCGCAATGCTTCGGCGGCGCCAAAAACCAGATGATCATCATGCCCGATGCCGACATGGATCAGGCGGTCGATGCACTGATTGGCGCCGGCTATGGCTCCGCCGGCGAGCGCTGCATGGCGGTTTCCGTTGCGGTGCCGGTCGGCGAGAAGACCGCCGATATTCTGCTGGAAAAACTGGTGCCGCGCGTCGAGAGCCTGAAAATCGGGCCGTCCACGGACCCGGCGGCCGATTACGGCCCGATGATCACCCGCGCGCATCTGGAAAAGGTGAAGAGCTATGTCGACCTCGGCGTCAAGGAAGGCGCCAAGCTCCTGGTCGACGGCCGTAATTTCAAGATGCAGGGTTATGAGAACGGCAATTTCATGGGCGGCTGCCTGTTCGATCAGGTAACGCCGGACATGCGCATCTACAAGGAAGAGATATTCGGCCCCGTCCTCTCGGTAGTGCACGCCAAGGACTACGAAGAGGCGGTCCGGCTGCCGTCGGAGCACGATTACGGCAACGGCGTGGCCATCTTTACGCGCGATGGCGATGCCGCGCGCGATTTCGTCAACCGCGTCGAAGTCGGCATGGTCGGCGTCAATTTTGCCATTCCGGTGCCGCTATCCTATTACACATTCGGCGGCTGGAAGCGCTCGGGCTTCGGCGATCTCAACCAGCACGGCCCCGACGCGATCCGCTTTTACACGCGGACCAAGACCGTTACTGCGCGCTGGCCCTCGGGCGTCAAGGAAGGCGCCGAGTTCGTCATCCCCACGATGAAGTGAAGACCGCGATCCAGGTCATTTCCATGGCTCGGACCCAATCCCGAGCCATGACCAATCTTCCCTTTCCTGCCCAATTCGGGTTTTAGTTGCTGCTCCCGCTTTAGGGATCGGCAGATGATTGGCTTCGCACGCATGAGAACGAATGGCACGAACGGCATCAGAGCCGTGGGCGCCTTGCTTTTATTCATTTGCCTCACGGCCTGCAGCGGCGGCAGCCTCCTGGGCGGCCAACCGGATTCCGCCGCCGCCAAACCGCCGGCCGCCGCGCCGGAGCCTCAGACCCCACCGCCAATTGACCTCGCCGGCCGCTGGCAGCTTTCGGCAGCCGCCGGCGGTGCCTGCTTCATGACTTTGGGCGAGCAGCAAAACGCGGCCGCGGGCGGCACGCCGCAAGGATCGATCGCCCCCGAAGGCGGCTGCCCCGGAAATTTCTTTATGAGCCGCAAGTGGACCTTCGAGCACAGCATGCTGATCATCCACGACTTCAAGGGCCGCCAACTGGCGCAGCTGTCATATCTGGGCGGTCATTTCGAAGGGCAGGATAAGAACGGCGGCGCGCTCACGCTGTCGAAGCCACAGTAGGATCCGATATGGCCGAATATGAACTCTACTGCTTCGCCCAATCCGGCAACGCCTATCGGGTCGCGCTGATGCTCAACCTTATCGGCGCCGATTGGAAACCATTGTTCATCGATTTCTTCGGCAAAGGCGTTCAGCGCAGCCCCGAATATCGCAGCACGATCAACGAAATGGGCGAAGTTCCGGTGCTTGTCCACGCCGGCAAAAAGCTCAGCCAATCGGGCGTGATTCTGACTTACCTGGCCGAACGTTCGAAGAAATATCTGCCGCGCAATGACGATGACCGGCTCGAAGCGCTGCGCTGGATCATTTTCGACAATCAGAAGGTCAACGGCTTTCTCGGCCCGTATCGTTTTCTTCGCAACTTCGCCAAAGAGCCGGGCGATCCCGCCGTCATGACGTTCCTCAAGGGCCGCATCGACGGCAATCTCGCCATTCTCGACAAGCGGCTCGGCAAAGCGCCGTTTATCTTGGGCGAGGCACCGACCATCGCCGATCTTTCGCTGTGTGCTTATCTCTACTATCCGGCCGACGAATTCGGTTTCGACATTGCCGCCCAGCACAAGAATATTGGCGCATGGCTTGAGCGCATCAAGGCGCTGCCCGGCTGGGCGCACCCGTATGATCTGATGCCCGGTCATCCGCTGCCGAAGTGAAGTCTTAAAGTGGGGTTTTCAGAGGTTTTGCCGGTGCCCTTGGCGCCACCGGGGCCGGCTTCGCGATGGCCGCGCTCGGCGTGGATGTTACGGCGGGGGCGGCTTTAGCCACCGGCAGGGCCGGTGCCGGCGCAGGCGGTACGGCCGGCACCGCCGAAGCTGACGCCGTTGCCGGAGCGGGCGTCGCACCGGATTTCCAGAACTGCCACCAGTGCGTCGTCGGCGCAGGCGACGCCGGCGTGGCCGCTGCGGTCGTCGATGCGGGCGCCGGCGCAGATTTCCAGAACTCCCACCAATGCATCCTCGCCGCCGGCGGCGGCGTTGGCGCGCTGTGCGGCCCCGGCGCGGCGACGCCCAACTTCGGCGCTCCGGGCGACTGCGTCGGAGCCGCGCCGCCCACCTTCGCCGTTGGGGCAGTTTCGGGTTTGGCTTCGGCTTTGGCTTGCGTGGGTTGTTGCGGCGGCTGCGGTTCGGGCACGTTTGCGTATTTCTCGAGCAGCGTCTGCGCGCCTGCGAGAAGCTTCTCGCCGTCGATTTTGAGCGCCTTCATCTGCTTGCGCCAAGCCTCGATCACCGGCTCGGTCGCCCGGCGCCAATGCGCGACAGCCTCCGGCTCAAGGGTGACGACGACATCGCCGCCTTGGCTCACCGCATCGGCGACCGCCTTGGCCTTGAGGTCCCACATGGCGCCGGCCATGCCGGCGGCCAGCTGCCCGGAATTTTCGTCGATGATCTTTTTCAGCTCGGCCGGCAAATCCGCGTAGGAGGTTTTGTTCATGGCCAGCACGCAGGTCGTCGTGCTCAGCGAATAATCGGCGAAATCGGTGTGCGCCTTGAGGAGCTCGTCAAGTTTGAGCGCGGGCACCATGTCCCAGGGAATGATGCAACCGTCGACGACATGGCCGGCGAGCGCAAACGGCAGCTGAGCGCTTGGCATCGGCACGGCGCGCCCGCCCAGAATCTCCACCGCCTGGCCGGCGAAGCGCGTGCGCACATCGAGCCGCAAGCCGCCAAACTTGGTGCGCGTCTCGATCGGGCGGTTGGCGTGCACGATGCCGCGATCCGAGCAGGAGAAGCAGAGCGGATGAACTTCGCCAAATTCGTCCTGCAGAAATTCGGCGGCAAAATCTTCAAGCGCCTTGGAGCTGACCAGAGCGCGGCGCGACGGCACGAAGGGCAGCTCGAACGTTTCGATCCGGGGAAAGCGGCCGGGCGTTTCGCTCGGCATCGCCCAGACGATATCGGCGACGCGGTCGCGCGCCTGATTGATCAATTCCGCCGGCCGGCCGCCGAGCGCCATCGAGGGAAAAATGTCAATGCGGATACGGCCGTTCGATTGGGCCTCGATATTGCGCGTCCAGGGCACGAGAAAATTGGCATGCAGGCACGACACCGAGGGCTGCGCGTGGTGCAGCTTCAATGTGACGTGAGGCGTCTCGCCGCGCGCCACGCGGACAACAGCCGCAGCGGCGACCGACGCCAAGGACGAGGCCAGGAAGGCGCGGCGACCTGCTCCCATGCCTTTGCGACTCGCTCAGCGACAACGCATCGCCGCATACGCCGGCGATGCGGTCGGCCCCCTCAGTTGAGGCGCGACGGACGATCCTCGTTGTTCTGTGGACGGGCAAAGCCAGAGCCAGCCGGCGCCGACTGCGCGGCCGCCGCCGGTACCTCGGCTTCGCTCTCGCGCTCCCGGCGCTCATAGCCGCGGTAGGACAGCCATCCAAAAGGCAGGCTCGCCAGATAGGCCAGCGTGCCGAGGGTGAGCACGATCCACGGATAGGCGATGAGCAGCGCAAAGGAGGCCACAACGACGACAATGAGCGGCCCGACCAGTTCCGGCGTGACCCGCGTGCCGACGCGCTTGCCGGAAAAAACCGGCAGCCGCGACACCATCAGCGAAGCGATGCCGAGCGTATAGACCAGCATCACCCAGGCCAGTGCCGTCGAGCGGGGAAGCCCGAGGAATGATGCGTAGATCGGCAGCAGCACGGTGATGGCGCCCGCCGGCGCCGGCATGCCGACGAAGAAATGGCTCGCCCAGGCCGGCCGGTCCGGATCGTCCAGCATCACATTGAACCGGGCAAGACGCAGGCCGACGCAAATGGCAAACACCATGGCGGCGATCCAGCCTGCCGATTTGAGGCTGTGCAGCCCCCAGAAGTAGAGGATCAGCGCCGGCGCCACGCCGAAATTGACGAAATCGGAAAGGCTGTCGAGCTCGGCGCCGAAGCGTGAAGTCCCCTTCAGGAAGCGCGCCAGCCGGCCGTCGATGGCGTCGAGAATGGCGGCAAAGACCACTGCCGCCAGCGCCAGACCATAGCGGTCCTCAAAGGCGAGGCGGATCGCAGTCAGCCCGGCGCACAGCGCCAGCAAGGTAACGACGTTGGGCACCAGGATGCGCACTGGGATGCGGCGAAACCGCCGCTGCCGCAGGCGCAGCAGCCGCGAACGATCGAAAGGTGGGCGACGTATTGCCATGGCGGCAATATAGCCTTTCCGGGTTGGGGCCGCCATTGCGCCCATTGTCCGTCAGGAGACGCGGAACGTGCGTCCCGTCTCGGTCGACCTGAAATCGGCCAGCACCGTCTCGCCGGCGATGGCGACCTGCCCCTCAGCGACCAGCGCGCGCGTGCCTTCGGGCAGATAAACATCGACCCGCGAGCCGAAGCGGATCATGCCGATGCGCGCCCCGGCGGCGACCACCTCGCCCTCGCGCGCGAACGCCACGATGCGCCGCGCCACCAGGCCCGCGATCTGGATCACGCCAATGCGGACGCCAGCGCCGGTCGCGATCACGAAGGCGTTGCGCTCGTTATCCTCGCTGGCTTTGTCGAGATCGGCGCTGAGAAATTTGCCGGCGCGATAGACGATGCGCTCGATCCGACCGCCGACCGGACTGCGGTTCACATGGCAATTGAACACGCTCATGAAGATGGAGATGCGCGGCAGCGCCCGGTCGCCGAGCGAAAGCTCCGCCGGCGGCACGGCATTGACGATCTGGCTGACGCGGCCGTCCGCCGGTGCCACCACGATGCCGTCGCGCAACGGCGTGACCCGCGGCGGGTCGCGAAAAAAATAGGCGCACCACAGCGTCGCGATGGTGCCGAGCCAGCCGAGCGGCGCCCACAGCCAGAACAGAATGAGGCTTACGAGCGCAAAGCCGCCGACGAAGGGGTAGCCTTCGGGATGGATCGGCGACAATTGCGAGCGGATGGAGTTGAGAACAGACATGAGGCGTCATTCCGGCCGAGTAAGCGCAGCGAACGAGAGCCGGAATCCGTAGCTGCAGAATCTGCAGAATATGCTCTTATGCTTCATTCTTTTGCTTGAACGATCGTGATTATGCATTCCGGGTTTACGGCCTGACGGCCGCGCTCCGGAATGACCCTGCATCCCTACTCCGCGGCATCTGCCGTTGCGACCAGTTCATCGCCTTCGACATCGGGCGGATCGCGGTCGGGAGCCATCGGCTCCTGCTCGCCAGTTTCTTCCAGAATCTCCCGCGCCATCTGCGCTTCGCGTTGCCGGTTCCACATGCTCGCATAGAGGCCGCCATGGGCGAGCAGCTGCTCATGGGTGCCGCGCTCGACGATTGAGCCTTTGTCGAGCACCAGGATCTGGTCAGCACCGACGATCGTGGACAAACGGTGCGCGATGACGAGCGTGGTGCGATTTCTGGCGACGCGATCCAGCGCGTCCTGAATGTCCCTCTCGGTATGGCTGTCCAGCGCCGAGGTCGCCTCGTCGAGCACGAGGATGGGCGGCCCCTTGAGGATCGTGCGCGCGATGGCCACGCGCTGCTTCTCGCCGCCGGATAATTTCAACCCGCGCTCACCCACCTCGGTCTCGTAGCCCTTGGGCGTGTGGCGAATGAAGCTGTCGATCTGCGCCAGGCGCGCGGCCTCTTTGACCTCTTCATCGCTGGCGTCCCAGCGGCCGTAGCGGATGTTGTAGCTGATGGTGTCGTTAAACAGCACCGTATCTTGCGGCACCATGCCGATCGCGGCGCGCAGCGAAGCCTGCGTCACCTCGCGAATGTCGCGGCCGTCGATGAGGATGCGGCCGCCGGTCACCTCGTAGAAGCGGAACAGAAGCCGCGAGATCGTCGATTTGCCGGCACCTGACGGACCGACGATGGCCACGGTGTGTCCCGCTTGCACGTCGAAGCTCACCCCCTTGAGGATGGGGCGCGCCGGCTCGTAGGCGAACGACACATTGTCGAAGCGGATGGTGCCGGCGCGAACCTGCAGCGGCGACGCGCCGGGGCGGTCTTCGATCTCCGGCTTGCGCTCAAGGATCGCGAACATGTTCTCGATATCGATCACCGCCTGCCTGATCTCGCGGTACACCATGCCCATGAAGTTGAGCGGCTGGTAGAGCTGGATCATCATGGCGTTGATCATGACGAAGTCGCCCACCGTGTTGGTGCCGTGCTCGATGCCATAGGCGCACAGCACCATGGCGGCGCAAAGGCCGATCGTGAACACGATGGCCTGCCCGGCATTGAGCACGGTCAGCGACACGTAAGCCCGTACGCTGGCGTCCTCATAGCGCGCCATCGAGCGATCGTAGCGCTCGGCCTCGCGGCCTTCGGCCGAGAAATATTTGACCGTTTCGTAATTGAGCAGCGAGTCGATCGCCTTGGCGTTGGCGTCGTTGTCGCTTGAGTTCATGTCGCGGCGAATGCCCATCCGCCACTCGGTCGCCCAGAAGGTATAGCCGATATAGAGCACGACCGTCGCGACGATGACGGCGAGATACCGCCAGTCGAAGTGAAACAACAGCACCCAGGCGACCAGCACCACTTCGACGATGGTCGGCCCGAGCTGCAGCAGCAGCATGCGCACGATGGTCTCGATGGCATCGCGTCCGCGCTGCAGAACGCGCGTCAGCCCGCCGGTCTTGCGCTCCAAGTGGAAACGCAGCGAGAGCAGATGCATGTGCTCGAAGGTGCGGTTGGCGAGCCGCCGCACCGCGTTCATCGCCACTTTGGCGAAGATGGCGTCGCGCGATTGGGTGAGCACAGCCATCACGATACGCATACCGCCATAGGCGAACGTCATCATCACCGGCGTCGCCAGCGCCCAGGCGAGGACGTTGTCGGGGCCCACAGGCGCGGTGCCGTGGCCGGCCAGCGCATCGGTCGCCCATTTGAAGGTGAACGGCACCGCGACGGTTGCCAGCTTGGCGGCGAAGATCAGCACCGTGGCGATCACGACGCGCGCTTTCAGATCGCGCCGCTCGGACGGCCAGATATAGGGCCACATATGCACGAGCGTCGACACCAACGCTCCGCGGCCGACGCCGGCCGTGGGCGGGAAAGAATGGGCAGACCGGTGGTAATCGCTCATGTGCAGACGGGGACCCAAGAGAGACAAAGAGAGAGCGGAAAAAAGCCGCCCGCATCATATAGAGCCTTTTGCCGCCATCCGCACCGGGCGCGATCGGCACTGGCACGCAAGACTGGCACGCAAGCGACACGCTTCCGCCCGCTTGCTGTGCGCAAAGCGCTTGCGGCCGGCGCGAATCGGGGCCACATCTGTCGCTTGATGAGTATTACCCTATGAGCAAAATCAATGCGCTGTGCGTCTATTGCGGATCGAGCCCGGGCACTGATCCGGCCTATGTCGAGGCGGCGCGCAGTTTCGGCAAAATCCTCGCCGAGAACGACGTCCGGCTGATCTACGGCGGCGGCTCCGTCGGGCTGATGGGCGCGCTCGCCCAAGCCGTCCTTGAAAACGGCGGCAACGCCACCGGAATTATTCCCGAATTCATCACCCGGCGGGAGCGGCCGCGGCAGCTGGCGCACGAACTGATCGTGACGCGCGACATGCACGAGCGCAAACGAAAGATGTTCGAACGCGCCGACGGCTTTGTCGCGCTGCCCGGCGGCATCGGCACGCTTGAGGAACTGGTCGAACAATTGACCTGGGCACAGCTTGG
>JASHVN010000480.1 GCA_030044555.1 Xanthobacteraceae bacterium
GCATTCCCGGCATCGCCACCATCCCGCACCTCGCCATGATCGCTTTCGCGGATGCGGCCAAGGTCGAGTTCAACGACATTCCGTTCAAAGGCCCGGCCGAGGAAATCCAGAACGTGCGCTCGGGCCAGATCGACTTCGCCGCCGTGCCGCTCACCGCCGCCGCCGGCTCAGGCCTGCCCATGCCGGGAATTTTTGCCGAGGCGCGCAATCCCTCGCTCCCGAAAGTGCCGACCTTCAAGGAGCAAGGCTACGACGTGGCGCCGCTCAGTTACGGCGGCCTGCTCGGCCCGGCCGGCATGCCGGCGGAGGTGACGCAACAGCTTGAGGACGCCTGCATCGAGATCATGAGGAGCGACGCCGCCCAGCGCGTGGTCAAACATACGTTCCAACCGGCGGACTATTTCGCCGACGCCAAAGGCTTCGCGCACGACCTCGCCGTCGACGCCGCGGAGAAAAAACGGCTCATTCCGCTGCTGCATCCGCATTAGAAGCGTCACGCCCACTCAAGGACGCAAACCCTACTTGCGGTGCATGCGCAATGCCGAGGGCTCTTTGTTTGACCGTCATCCTGAGGAGGCCGCAACAAGCGCGTTCACGCGCGTCTTCGACGCGCTATGGCGGCCCTCGAAGGATACGGCCGAGGCGCCCGGGCCGTCGCCCTTCGAGGCTCGCTGCGCTCGCGCCTCAGGGTGACGGATATGAAGGCCGCGATCGAGCAAAGCGAGGAACCCGGAATCCATAACCTCGGCACAGGGAATATGGATTCCGGAGTTGCCGCTCCGCGGCAATCCGGAATGACAGGTCGATCAGTCGGCACTCCCTTGCCGCTGTAATGTTATAATATTACATGCTGTGAACTCGCCCGGATTGCCGAGGCGACGCTAAGGCTTTGTGATGAAATCGTTTTTTCCCATGAACTCATTTATCGGTCCGGCGGCGGCCCTTGTCATGGCCTCGACCTTGGCCTTGGCCCCTGCCCTGCCGGCGCACGCCACCGGCAAGATCGCCGTGGTGGCGGCGGAAAATTTCTATGGCGATGTCGCCGCGCAGATCGGCGGCGACCGGGTCGCGGTCACCAGCATCTTGCGCAATCCCGATCAGGACCCGCATCTGTTCGAGACCACGCCAGCCGTCGCGCGCGAGATCGCGGCCGCGCAAGTGGTCGTCCTCAACGGCGCTGATTACGACCCGTGGATGAGCAAGCTTTTGCGCGCGGGGCCGAAGCCTGGACCGGCCGTGATCGTGGCCGCCGACCTCACACACACAAAGACCGGCGCAGACCCGCACCTCTGGTACGATCCGGCGACAATGCCCGTGGTCGCCAAGGCGCTCGCCGCCGCGTTCAGCGCCGCCGACCCCGCGCACAGGAACGACTACGCGGCGCGACTGCAAAGCTTCCTTGCTTCGCTGGCGCCGCTCGATGCAAAGATCGCCGCGATCGGCAAGAAGTATGCGGACGCGCCGGTCGCAGCCACCGAGCCCGTCTTCGACTACATGGCCGCCGCGCTGAAATTGAAAATGCACGACGAGACGTTTCAGCTCGCGGTGATGAACGATACCGAACCGAGCGCCCGCGACCTTGCCGCGTTCGAGAGCGAACTGAATTCCCACACAGTGCGAGTCCTGTTCTATAACAGGCAGGCCACGGACAATCTCGTCCAGCATCTTCTCGCGCTTGCGCGCGCGTCAAAGATTCCCGTGGTCGGCGTCACCGAGACCGCGCCGCCGGGACAGTCCTACCAGGCGTGGATATTGAACGAGCTGGACGCCACCGCGAAGGCGCTGGCCGGGCCTTCTTCCTAAGTCACGCCTCACATCATGAGCGCTGCTGTGAATGTCATTGAACTCGACCAGGTCACAATCGGGCTGAACGGCCGTAACGTCCTCGCCGACGCGAGCTTCGCCATCGGACGCGGCGAGTTCATCGGCGTGCTCGGCCCCAACGGCGCCGGCAAGACCACGCTGATGCGCGCCATTCTCGGACTCATCGCGCCGCGCGCCGGAAGCATCCGGGTGTTCGGCCGAGCGCCGCAGCGCGGCGATGCCGACATCGGCTACCTGCCGCAGGTGCGCACGGTGCTGCCGGACCTGCGCGTGCGCGGGATCGACTTCATCGCCAGTTCGCTGCGCGGCGAGCGCTGGGGCGTGCCGTCGCTCTCGCGCCCCGACCGCAGGATGATCGAGGAGACGCTGTCCGCCGCGGGCGCACGCGACCTCGCCGCGCGGCCGCTTGCCGAAATGTCGGGCGGCGAGCGGCAGCGGCTGTTGCTGGCGCAAGCGCTGCTTGGCGAACCGGAGCTGTTGCTGCTCGACGAGCCGCTGATCAGCCTCGACCACCGCTATCAGGAGACCGTTGTCGAGCTGGTGCGCAGTTTCGCCCGCGAGCGCAACATCACCGTGTTGTTCTCCGCCCACGAACTCAACCAGCTGATCGGCGCGCTCGATCGCGTGCTCTATCTCGGCAACGGTCATGCCGCGCTCGGCACCGTTGGCGAAGTGGTGACGGGGCCGGTCCTGTCGAAACTCTACGGCACACCGATCGACGTGGTGCGCGCCGACGGCCACATTTTCGTGCTGTCGCGCGGCCGCGACGTCGAGCGCCACGATCATCTGCACGATCACGGACATGGTGGCGACCACCACACGCATCATCACGATCACCACCATGCTTGAATACGATTTCATGCGGAACGCCTTCGCGGCCGCCGGATTGGCCGCCGTCGTTTCGGGGCTGGTGGGCTATTTTCTGGTGCTGCGCGGGCAGACGTTTGCCGGGCATGCGCTCGGCCATATCGGCTTTGCGGGCGCCACCGGCGCTGTGCTCATCGGCCTCGCTCCGGTCTGGGGAATGGTCGGTTTCACCGTCGCGGCCGGGATCGGCATGGGGCTCCTCGGCGAGCGA
>JASHVN010000481.1 GCA_030044555.1 Xanthobacteraceae bacterium
TGATGACGCTGCGCAGCCAGGCGGAGATCGACGCGCTGAAGGCGCAGGCGTCGAAATAATAGTGCTTATTGTTGGAGCATGATCTTATCCGAAAACCGGTATCCACTTTTCGGGATCATGCTCTAAAACCCGATCATATCGAGCTTGGTCAGCGTCACCTGATCGCTGATGCGCGCGGCATTGGCGAGGTGCCACGCCGTGTAAAGTTCGGGGAAAAGATCGTCAGCCGACATGGCGTCGACTGGAACGATGACTTTGAAGCCGCGCAAAGCCGCTTCGCCGCCGGTATGCAGCACCGAGGTCTGCGCCTGCGTGCCCATCGCCACCACCGTGGTGATGCCCTTTTCGTGCAGGGTCTTTTCCAGGTCGCTGTGGATGAACTTGTCGGGCCCAAGGGGCGGCAATACTTCTTCGCCCGGCGCTGGCGCGAGATCCTTGAGGATGTCGCCAGGAACCGACTTTGGAACGGCAACGCTGTAGATGATCAGTGCGCCCTTGGCGCGCGCCTCCTCGACGAATTTCTTCACCTTCGGCACCGAGGCGGCGCAGCGCGGCCGCCGCGCCTGGGTGCAGGTTTGCACCGTGAAATCCATCACCAGCAACGCCGTGGTCTTTGGATCGATCGTGACCGGCTTGAGTTGCGGCGGCGGCGGCAGCTTGGCTTGATACCACTCGTCGATGATGGTTTGCGCAGGCGCCGCTCCTGTCGCGACCATAACGGCGAACAGCGCAATGCCCATCGCCGTGCATAATCGTGTCATGTCCTCCCTCCCTTTTGTTGCAATCGAGCTTACGCGCTCGCGGGTCGCGGCGCCACCACGCGGCGCCTACGCCTAAGGAAAAGCACAAAGCAGCGGCCGAAGATAATGCGAAGGGACCCTATTCCGCCGGGCTTTCGGCAGCGGCGCGCAGCGGGCCATGCAGTGGCTGCTCTTCGACAGCCAGGAGACAGACGAAAGAAATGCCGAGACAAATCGCAGCGGCGATGAAAACCCAGTGAAAGGCCGGCCCCATATCGCCGTGAGAGGTCATCAGTTTGTCGATGGTCATGGCGGACCCGCCTGCCAGGCCGCCGAGCACGATCGCGCCGAACAGCGCCACGACAATGGCCCCGCCCAACGTGCGGAAGAAATTCAATGTGCCGGTGGCGGTGCCCAGCTGATGCGGCTTGACGGTGTTCTGCATGACGATCGTGCTGACCGGATACATCGGACCAAGACCGAAACCGAGCACCAAAAGGAGGCCCACCACCTCGGCGAGCGTATGGCTCGCCGGATTGGTCGCAAGAACCGCAAGCGTCGCCACCGCCACAATGAGACCGCCGAGCGGCACGCGCATGTAATGCTTCATGCGCACGATGAACCGCGTCGACACCAGCGAGCCGAGCGTGGCGCCACCCATATAGGCGATCAGGGCGAGGCCGGAGAGGCTCGCGGACACGCCGAGCACGGTCTGGCAGTAAAGCGGCATATAGATTGTCACGCCGATTACCGTGCCGATGGAGAAAAATGCCGCCACCGTAATCGTGCTGGTCACGCGCCCGTGCAGGATCGCCAACGGAATGAAGGGCTCGCGCGCGGTCAGAAGCCGCATGGCGAACAGCGCCCATAACGCAACGGAACACGCCAGCAGCGTCAGCATGCGCCATGAAGCCCACGGGTAATGGGTGCCGCCGAGGCTGAGCACCAGCATCAGCAACAGCGCAGCGCCGACCATCAATCCGGCGCCGATCACGTCGAGCTGGTGCGGCCGGTCGTTGCGCGGCAGGCGCCGCAGCGCACGCTCCGTCATGATCAGAGCGACGCCGCCGAGCGGCACGTTGATCCAGAAGATCAACGACCAATGCAGATGATCAGTCATTAACCCCCCGAGCACCGGACCGAGAATGCTGGCGGTCATGAACATGATCGAGGTGCGGCCTTGTATCACCGGGCGTTCGCGCGGCGAAAGCATGTCCGCGATGATGGTTTGCGCGATCGGCAACAGCCCGCCGCCGCCGATGCCTTGCAGGCCGCGCGAAAGCACCAGGAGCCAGAGCGTCGGCGCCAGCGCGCAGGCAATCGAGCCGAGGATGAAGATGGAGATGGCGAGCAACAATACAGCGCGGCGGCCGTAAATGTCGGAAAGCTTGCCGAACAGCGGCGTCGTGGCGGTGAGCGCCAGCAGATAGGAGGTGATGACCCAGGATAGATTATCGACCTCACCGAGGCTGCGGCCGATGGCTGGCAGAGCCGGTGCGACGATGGTCTGTTCCAAGGCGGACAGGAACATCGCCAGCATGATCCCGGCGACGATGGCGCGAATCGTGGCGTGATCAAGCGGCGCCGCAGCCGGATGCTGGTGCGTATCCGCATCCGCACCGCTTTGTTCCGCCGCCGAACGGCTTCGCGCTCTCCCGTTGGCGTG
Organism: Xanthobacteraceae bacterium; assembly: GCA_030044555.1. Classification (GTDB taxonomy): domain Bacteria; phylum Pseudomonadota; class Alphaproteobacteria; order Rhizobiales; family Xanthobacteraceae; genus BOG-931. The sequence goes on from JASHVN010000481.1 coordinate 2,407, forward strand.
CGCCGTCGCCACGTCACCGGCCAACAGCTCGGCGGCGACGCCGGTGGCCTGTTCGGTCGCTGCGTCCTGGGTCATTCAGCGAATGTCCATCCGTTTCGGCGCGCGGCAGAGCCCATCGGCCATATTCCTTGGCAACCGGCACCACTTGGCGTGGGCGACGCGGCAATGCAACTGCCTGCTCCGCAGAGCAGGGGTGCCGCGGCCAGCGCTAACGCCGCCTTAATTTTCAGGGGCGGCGCCGCGCCCGCTTAGGCAATTTAAGCGGCCAACTGACGATGTAATCCTCGAGCATGTCGTCGGGCACCTGCGCCTCACTGGCGCGTACGCGGCCGCGGACCGAGACTCCCGCAGCGTGCACGGTGTCCGGGTCGCCCGAGACCAGCGGGTGCCACCAATAAAGGTCTTTACCCTCGGCCACGAGCACGTACGCGCAGGACGGCGGCAGCCAAGTGATGCTTTTGAGCGCCTCGGGCGTCAGCCGCACGCAGTCATCGACCTTCTCCAGCCGGTGGCGGTAATCGCGACAGCGGCAGGTCTGCCCGTCGAGCAGCTTGCAGCCCACATCGGTATAGAAGGTGCGATCCGTCCCCTCTTCCTCCAGCTTGTTGAGGCAGCACTTTCCGCAACCGTCGCAGAGGCTTTCCCATTCGGAATCTGTCATTTCATCCAGAGACTTACGTCGCCAGAAGGGAACTTCGGCGCCGCCGCCACGTTGGCTATTTTTGGTTGCCATTCTGCTCTCCGGGCGCCAGTTGCCTCGCCTATCTTACGCGAACAACGCCTATGCAGCGCTTTCTTTGCCGTGTCACAATGGGTAAGCCAAATTTGCCCCCAATTTCCATTCACCCTCTCGTCGGCGTGGCATTGGCCGGAGACGCCCGGTCAGGTAAACCACAGTCGGTCGAAGCTTTGACGGCCAGCTTTTGGCCGTTTGCAGCGAATCACGCGGGCAAGGCCCGTCTCCGGAGCGTGCGATCGTGACGGACATGTTCCCCGACCCGGGCGACAACTGGCGGCCGAAGCTCAAACGGCTGCTGCTCGATATCGACTCGCGCATCGATTTTGCGATCTTCGCCAGCGGCAAGTGGGCCCGCGAACTCTACGAGCGCTTCACGGCCGCGATGGACCGCTTTCATGTGTCCGGGTGGAAGCGCTGGCTGATCGTGGAACCGCTGTCGGAGGCGGCCACCCTCGGCGCCGGCGCACTCTTGCTCATGCTGTCGCTGTCCATATCTGCCTACATGCAGACCTCCGACAAGGATTGGCTGAAGAAATCCGACCTCGCGGTCACGTTTCTCGACCGTTACGGCAACAAGATCGGCAGCCGCGGCATCAAGCATAACGATTCCGTGCCGCTCGACGAAATGCCCGATAATCTGATCAAAGCGGTGATCGCGACGGAGGATCGCCGCTTCTACGAGCATTTCGGTATCGATTTCTTCGGCACGCTCCGCGCCATGGTCACGAACGCGCAAGCCGGTGGCGTCGTGCAGGGCGGCTCTACGATCACACAGCAGCTCGCCAAGAATCTGTTTCTGACGAATGCGCGCACCTACACGCGTAAGGTCAACGAAGCATTTCTCGCCGGCTGGCTGGAAGCGCATCTGACCAAGAACGAAATTCTCAAACTCTACCTGGACCGCGCCTATCTGGGCGGCGGCGCCTTCGGCGTCGATGCGGCGGCGGAATACTATTTCGGCAAGTCTGTGCGCGATCTGACATTGGCGGAGTCGGCCATGATGGCCGGCATGTTCAAGGCGCCGGTCAAATACTCTCCGCTGGTCAACCTGCCGGCCTCGCGCGCCCGCGCCAACGTCGTGCTCGATAATCTGGTGAACGCGGGCTTCTTGACCGAAGGTCAGGTTTATGGCGCCCGCCGCCACCCGGCGACCCCGATTTATCACAGCGAAGACGAGGCGCCCAACTACTATCTCGACTGGGCGTTCGACGAGATGCGCCAGCTCGTCGACACCTTTCCTAAATCCGTCACCGACCGGTATTTCGTGGTGCGAACGGCGCTCGACATGGATCTGCAACGCTACGCTGACCACGTCGTAGACTCCAATTTGCGCGATTACGGCAAGCAGTATGATGCAAGTCAGGCCGCCGTCGTGATCGCCGATCTCAGCGGCGCAGTGCACGCCATGGTCGGCGGCCGCAATTACGACGAAAGCCAATTCAATCGCGCCGTCGACGCGATGCGTCAGCCAGGCTCCTCATTTAAGCCCTACGTCTACGCCACCGCGCTGGCCAATGGTTACACGCCGGACTCGGTCGTCGTCGATTCGCCGGTATGCATCGGCAATTGGTGCCCGCACAATTACGAAAGCAGTTATGCCGGCGCTGTCACGCTCATCGAAGCCCTTACCCGCTCTATCAACATCATCCCGGTCAAGCTTTCGATCGCCTTGGGCGGCGGCAACGCCAAGATCGGGCGCGCCAAGATTGTTCAGACCGCACGCAATATGGGCATCGTAACGCCGCTGCCGGACACGCCCTCGCTGCCGATCGGCGCGGACGCGGTGACGCCGCTCGAACACGCGGTTGCCTATGCGACCTTCCCCAACCTCGGCAAGGCTGTCGTACCGCACGCTGCGCTCGAAGTGCGCACCGGGGACGGAAAGTTGGTCTGGCGTTTCGATCGCGACGGTCCCAAGCCCCGGCAGGTGATCAGCCCGCAGGTCGCCGTAGAGATGATCAAGATGATGAACTCGGTGGTGGAAAACGGCACCGGCACGCGCGCGAAGCTCGACGGGATCCCGACCGCCGGCAAAACCGGAACCACCAACGATTGGCGCGACGGCTGGTTTGTCGGCTACACGGGGAATTTCGTCGGCGCGGTGTGGATGGGCAACGACGACTTCTCGCCGACCAACCACATGGTTGGCGGCTCGTTGCCGGCGATGACCTGGCACGACATCATGGCGTATGCGCATCAGGGCGTCGAGTTGCGCCAGTTGCCAGGGCTGCCTCCGCCGGAACGTACGCAGGTCGCCACCGAAGGGGCTTTCAAAGGCGGCAGCGACGAGCCACACCCGGCCCTGCTGACCCGCAAAGCAACCGAAGCCCTCGTCCATATCGAGCAAATGCTCGACGATGCGGACCAGGCGCTGTCGCAAGCCTCGCCGCCCAACACGCTTGGCGCGCTCGACACCGGCATAGCTAACAATCACGGCAACAGCAACGATCAGGCCGACGCTGTGGCTGCGGCAGCGGAGCAAAAAGCCTTGCCGGTCTCGCGCGGCGACTGAACGCAATCAGATATGCGTCTGCTCTTCGATTCTTTCTTGACGCTCTTGCTCGCCGCCGCGATCGGACTGAGCGCTACTTGGTTCGCGCTTACGCGCGGCGTCGCTTTTGGCTCGTTGACGATCGGCGCGTGGACCGCATGGCCGAAGAGCGGATCGCAGGACATCGATCCGTATGCGCACGCCACCATCTCCCGCGATGGCGAACTGCCGATCGGAATGGGTGACGGCGTTTCCTTCTTAGCGCGCACTGACGATCAAGGGCGCGAGTTCGATGGCCGCTGCACATTTACCCTGAGCGGCATGACGCCGCCGGCGCGCTACTGGACGGTCACGCTTTACAATTTGCAGGGCGAGCTGGTCGAGAACGCGATCCATCGGCATGGTTTCACCAGCGAAGAGATCGTGCGCAATGTCGACGGTCGATTCAGCATCGCGGTTGCGCCGCAGGCGCGGCCGGGCAATTGGCTGCCAACGGGCGGCATCGAACACTTCGTCCTGGTGTGGCGCCTCTACGACACGCCGATTGGGGTGGCGACAACCACAATGCAAGAGGGACCAATGCCCACGATTGAGCGAAAGGGCTGCTCATGATCCGCTGGCTGCTGTGGATCGTCGGCGGCATTCTGCTCGGTGGCGTCGTGCATCTGGCGACGGTCCTGGCGATGCCACGCACGGCCACGCAGGACGCTTATTCGCGGCTCACGCCCATTGCGCCGGTGAATGCCATGGTTCCGCTGCCCGAACCGACGGCGCAGACGTCCACCTTGCCGTTCATGGACCCTGCTTTCGCCTCCGCGGTGTGCCGGTACAATCTTTCCAGCGGCATCATCAAGCTCAATGCGCCGGTCAGCGAAGCCTATACTTCGGTTACGTTCTATACGCGCGAGAGCGTGGCCTACTACGCGATCAATGACCGCGCCGCCGGAAGGCGCGCGATCGAACTCGATCTGATGACCGCGCAGCAGCACGCCCAAATTCCCGAGGACGAGGATGTCACCGCGGCTGATCGGCTGATCATCGATTCGCCGACGGCCACCGGCCTCATTATCCTGCGCGCACTGGCGCCGGAGCCGGGTTTGATGCCGATGGCGCAGCGCGCGCTGGCAGGCGCCCAGTGCCGGATCGCACCGGTACAATAGAACCTTATTGCTGGAGCATGATCTGTTCCGAAAACCGGCATCCACTTTCCGGGATCATGCTCTATTGCATTGCTGGAGCATGATCTGTTCCGAAAACCGGCATCCACTTTTCGGGATCATGCTCTATTGCGCGGCCGGCGCCGGCCCCGCCGCAACGGCCACCGGCGCGGCGGCGAAACGCGGCGCCGGCGCCAGTCCATCGGCCGCAATTTCCTGCTGCAGTTGCGTGAGCACGCGATCGACGTCGCCCGCTTCATCGTCCGGCTCGGCAACCGCCAGGTGCTCGAGCGCGAAGCGGTAGCTGGCGCAACGGTCAGCCAAGGAATGCTGCACCCAGGCGATGGTCAGACTGTTTTCCCCGACGCGCGCCTTGGCGTTGAGCTGCTCGGCCGGACTGAGATCGGCGACCGCCTGCATGCTCGCTTGGCGCCGCCGGTCGAGGTCGAAAACGCGCCGGGCAACCGTAAAGAACGGTCCGATCCGCACGATGTCATTGCGGATGTCGTCGCTCAGCTGATTGTACTTGCTCGCGGTCGTGCGATCGGGATCGGCCTGCAGATGGCGGTAATAGGCCGTTGGATCCTCGATCCACAGGTCGCGTTGGAATGCACGGTCGAGGCCGTACTCGTACACGACGGCGTTCCAGCGCTGGCGATCATAGGGCGGCTCAATGAGCGGAAAGGCAAGATCGCGCAGCATGCGCTCGTCCTGGGTTAGATTGTCCGTCGAAATCGGCGCACCGGCGTGCAGCGCGGCGTCCTGTCCAACCCAGTCATGAATGTCATCGCGGACCAGCCCCGGCTGCAGCCTGCCGAAATCCCCGATGCTGGAACAACCGGCAAGGACGAGTACCCCAAGCAGCGCCAGAGCTGGCAACACGATCTCGCGACGTTTGGGGGCGCGCGGCGACATTGATTGAACCCGGCGTCTATCGGCGCCTCATCCGTCGCCGGCCGCCGTTATCCGTCGGCGGAGGCGTGTGCGGCTCCGCTTCGTCCACGGCCGGATCGGGATAACGTTCGATGCGGATGACCGGCAGAATAATCACCGTCGCGGCTTCGTCCCTTTCGGCACGGCCAAAGCGCACGATGCGCCCGTCGTCCGGGAATTTGATGACGTTGCCCACCAGCCACTGTCCTCTGACGGCACGCACGGATCCCTCAAAGCCTCATCCGCTGATATCGCCGTCATCCCCGATTAAGCGGTATGCAAGGTTAACGCTCCGCTAACGTGGAGAACTTACGCTGCACTTCCAAATCATCGGTCGCCATCTGTTGCAATTGAGTCACGCGCGATGGAAACATCGAGCCTTGCCAATCTTGAAATTCTCTCCGATATCGGCTTGCGCGGCGGCGTCGATATGCGCCCGACATTGCTGCGCGTTCTTACCGATCTGTATGTGCAAAAGCTGACGCATACGTCCGACGAGGAACGCCATTACACCGAACTTGCGCTGCGTCTCCTGGACTCGGTGGACGTACAGACGCGTTCGGCCGTGGCGGCACGCTTGGCGCGCCATCTCTCACCTCCTCGTCCTGTTATAGACCGGCTGGCAGCTGATCTGCCCGAAGTTGCTGCTGCGCTCCGGGTGAAGGGATCGGCACAACCTGGCGGCACGGGCGCAGCCGCAGGAAAGGATTTCGCGGCCGAGACGATTATCCTTGCTCCCACGGCCCATGATTCCACGGCCCATGATTCCACGGCCCATAATTCCACTGCCCAAGCCGCCATCGCCCCTGCGGGGCGCAGGCCGGCGGCGCCCGAAGTCAGCGCGCACGTTGCGCACGAGCTCAATGAATTGTTCTTCGCCGCGAACGCCATCGAGCGGCGCCTTATCCTTCTCAACCTGGATATTGTTGTTGGCGCGCCGGCCGGTCGCGCCGCCGATGTCAGCGATGCCGAGATCGGGCGCAAGCTGGAAGCCGCAGCGCTTGCCCGCAAGCGGGAAGATTTCGCGAGCGAGCTTGCGCGCGCATTGCGCATTGCGCGCGAGCAGGCGCGCCGCATCGCGGCAGACGAACTGGGCGAACCGATCGTCGTGGCAGCCAAGGCATTAGGCGTTCCTCGCGAGCTGCTCTATCGCATTCTGCTTTTCGTCAATACCGCCGTCGGCCACTCGGTGGAACGCGTGCACGCGCTGGCGACGCTCTATGACGAGATGAACGCGCAAGCGGCATGGGACCTGGTTGTGGTTTGGCGGGCCCTTAATATCAACAAAGACGCGCGTAGTGCCGGGACATTGTGGCCCCCTCCAGCCAAAGAAAGGCCAGGGCTTCGTCCCGCTGCAACCATTCAGCGGGCGCCCGCATCTCCGCACAAGATCGCGCGGCGCGACGCTTCCTGAAAGTTCACAACTAGACCTTGATCCAATTCGATTGAATCGGATCAAGGTCTAGATTTTTCCTTTGAGCATGATCCCTCGGGTCAGGCCCGAAGGCATGCTTATCCGAAAACCGGTTTCCACTTTTCGGGATCATGCTCTAGTGTCCCGATTCCGAAGTTCGCATGTGCTGGCGGCTGCTTTGATGCGAACTTCAGAATCAAAGGGACACTAGCAACTTAATGATTCTAGTGTGGTTTTTTGGATTTGAAGTTCCTACTCGAGTTTGCCGCCAGATCTTAAGAACTTCAAATCCACCACACTAGCCGGCAACAATGTCGAGAAAATTTCTCCCGGCGCGATCCTCGACTTCAACGATCCAGATATCCGGGTCGAATTTCATCTCGCGCGCGAGATAGGCCTCGACGGTTGCGTCAGCCGCCGGCTGCTCGCGAAGGCTGGCGCTGAAAGCCCGTTCGCCGACCGGCGTGGCATCGAAGGCGCTTTGCGGCGCCGGGCCGAACAGGTCCGAGGTGCCGTCGAGCCGGCTGATACGCACGAATATAGCGCCGGCCTCCTCCGCGCCGCGCCTGCGCACGACGGCATAAAGGCCTTCGACCTGGCAGCGGCGCAGATAGGCGGCGACCCAGAGCGCAGATTTAAGGCGCATGACCTAGTGGTCCGATTCCAACATTCGCATCCCGTTTCGGCACCCCATCATGCGAATGTTAGAATCAAAGGACCACTAGAAGATATTACTTCTAGCGGAGCTTTTGGATTTGACATTCGCTACTAGAGCCAGCGGCCGGGTGGGTAGCGAATGTCAAATCTGCTCCACTGGGCTCACATCGGCTCATGAAGCGCAAGGCCAGGTTGGCCATCTCAATCGAGCGAATGGCCTATCATAGAAGACAATTCGCTGACGAGGCGATGGGATATCCTGCCGGTAACCGGGAGCCTGTGCTCGCGCTCAAACTTCTCAATAGCCAGACGGGTCGGCTGGTCGACAACACCGGTCGGCTTGATTTGGCCGTAGCCGTAATTGGCCAAGGCCCGTTGAACGGCCACGACGCGCGATGACATGTCGATGAATTCGGCGATCGGGTCGTTCGTTCCGTTCGTCCGCATGGCAACGCTCTCGGCCGCGCGCGGCCCGGTGGCCGGGCGAGGAGACGGCAGCGCCTCGGCGAGCTTGGGGTGAACTGCATCGGCGGGAGGCGGCGACGCCGGCGCATTGGCGACGAATGGCGCCGGGCGCGCGCCCGATTGCAGCGCGACGGCGTTGACGATGATGACAAGGCTCGCCGCAGAAGCCGTGAAGATGGCCAATGAATCGATTGGCCGGCGGACAACCCTGACCCATAGCAGCCAGAGCAGCGATCCGCCGAGGCGCGCTGCGCTTCCCGCCAATCCACGATTGTTGCTGCGGCGCTTAGGCACTTTTCTTCACCGGCATTTGGCTGGGCGCCAGCCATTCGTCATGGATGGCCGACGGATCCGCCGCGCGGCCGCCATTGGCGTTGCCCGCAACGGGTGCGGCGAGGCTTCGCACAGAAGCCATCGCGGCGAGATCCTGTGGCGGCGATGATTTCGGCCGCGCCCGTTCGTAATCGAGCGGCAGACATACGGTCACGCGCGTCCCCTCCCCGACCCGGCTGCGGAACGAAAGCTCGCCGCCATGCAGGCGCACCAAACCCTTCACGATGGAAAGTCCGAGACCCGTGCCGGCATGGCGCCGGTCGTAGGAGGAACGCGCCTGGAAATAGGGCTCGCCGACGCGCGCCAGATCCTCCTCGGTCATGCCTATGCCGTTGTCCTCGACCGTGAAAGTGATGGTGCCCGCGTCGGCACGCGCACCGATGACGACCCTGCCGCCGCGGTCGCTGAAGCGGATGGCGTTCGATAGCAGATTAAGCAGAATCTGATTGAGCGCGCGCTTGTCAGCGATCATTTCAGGAAGCTCATCGCCGGCAAGCTTCTCAAGCCGAACGCCCGCCTCGCTGGCGCGCGCCGCAACCAGCTCGCAACACCCGGCGATCACTTGTGCCGGCGCGAATGACTCCGCCGTGATCTCGAAATTGTCGGTTTCGATCTTCGAAACATCGAGAATGCCGTTCACCACCGACAACAAGTGCCGCCCGGAATCACAGATCAGGCCGGCGTATTCGTGGCGCCGCTTTTGGTCGAGCATCAACACCGATTCCTTCATCAGCATTTCCGAGAAGCCGATGATGGCGTTGAGCGGCGTACGCAATTCGTGGCTCATCGTGGCGAGGAAACGACTCTTGCGGGCATTGGCACGCTCGGCCTCCACGCGCGCCTCCTCCAATGCCTGCTCATGCTGCTTGCGCGCGGTCACATCGCGCAGCACGGTGACGATGGCGCCGCGATCCACTTCGCCGCGACCGGAGGCTGACCGATCGAACGGCCGGCAGTGCATCTCGACCCAGACAAATTGCATGACGGTTCGACCGTCGGCCTCCGTGCAATCGCGGCGCACGCGGAACTCGGCCGCGCGGCTTTCCCCCAGAGCCGCAGCATCGCCGAGCGCGGTCAAATAAGCGGGGCGGTCGGCGACATGGACGCGTTCGAACAGACCATGCCCGTACAATGCCGCTGCCGGAACGTCGAAAAGCGATTCGGCCGCCGGCGGGACAAACAAGACAGCGCCGTCGCGGTCGTGCCGCATGATGACGTCGGTCATGTTGCAAGCCAACAGATTGAAGCGTTCCGCTTCGGAATAAAGCAGCCACATGCCCGTGCGCGTCAAAGCTTCCGCGCCGAATGCGAGCCCCGTCGCATACAGCGTTGCCGAGACAACACCGAAAGCTGCAAGCGTCGGCGGCGTCGCCGCGTAGAGCCGCGGCAACAGGTGCGCGGCGCCGAGCAGGACGAGAATACCGGCGGCAGCCAACGCCATGATCGAGGCGGCAGCGACAACGCGCCGCGAAGCCGACAGCGCCGCCTCAAGCGGCACGACCACGAGCCAGATGGCGGCGAACGAAGCGATGCCGCCGGTTGCGGCGGCCACCACGGCGACCAATCCCGTCAATGCCAGCGAGGACAGCGCATGCGCGCTCTCGTAGCGCCCGGTGCGGGAGAGAAAATAGGCGATGAGGATCGGCGCCATGAGCCAGGCAAACACCACGAGTTCGATCGCACCCGGAGTACCGCGGGCGATCAGATAGAGTGGAATTGAAGCAAGCGCGGCAATGCTGCCGAGGAGTCGCGGCGCAATGAAGGCGCGGTGACGCGCGGCCGTCAACGCGTTGCCGCGCGCCGAAGGATGGACCAACGTCTCGACATAATCCCGCACCGACGCGAAGACACCCACGTTCCCTTTGCACGTCCAAGCTGGCAGACGCGCTCCCATTCTTGTGGAGCGGGATCGTGTCAGAGGCCGCTTAAGCGAACACTAAAGGCGCGCGCTTCGACGCCGACGCGCGCGCCATAGCGCGGCTTTGCCCGCTTCACCGCGACCGATTCAGCCGACATGGTGAACGGTGTGTTTCCATTCTCGCCAAGCGACGCCACAAGCGCATAGCCCACATTACGGCGCGGCCCGTGCGTGCCCGCATCCGAGAACATCGCATCCGCACAGAATCGCGCCAATTGCCCATCGGCGTTGGCGTTTTCTCAAACTTTAGGTAAATGATTTTTCGTAGAGATCTTATCAAATTGCTCGAAAATTTTCGGCGTATTCTGTTCGATTATGACGAAAAACGACCCGACACAACGAACGCGGCTTTCAGCGCTGCTTGCTAGTGTTCGTTCCAACACGGCGATGCGTGCCGTGGGGGAGTCGGGACTCATGTTCTTTCTGTTGCGAGTGGCGTTTTGGCTCAGCATCGTGCTGATCCTGCTGCCGAGCGGCACGCAGCACGGCCCCGCGACGAGCCAGGTTGGCGCTGCCGACGCCCTCTCGGCGGCATCGGCCACGGTTCACGATCTCAAAGGCTTCTGCGCGCGAGAGCCCGACGCCTGCACGGTCGGCTCGGAGCTCGCCACGACGCTCGGCTACCGGGCACAAGCCGGCGCAAAGATGCTTTACGACTTCTTGAGCGAGACGATGGCGCCCCGCGAGGACAATTCACTCGCAGACGACAGCGGCAAATCCCCCCTCGCCGACTCTTCGCTGCACCAGGGATCGCAGAATACGCTCACCCCGGCCGATCTCAGTCCGCCCTGGCACGGCCCGGCGATCCGCAAGCTCTCGGGCCATTCGGCATAGCTCCGCCTTCCGCCAAGAGCAGCGCGCCAGTGCGGCGCATGCGAACTTCACGACGGGCGCTGGCCGCCATAGGGCCGAGGCGAAATCAGCAAGGAACATCGACCTCGCTCGGCCGCCGCCCTATATAAGAGGTGGACGTGGGACAGCGAAACGATGGCCGATATCCAGGAGATTATCGATAACTTCTCGGTCCTCGACGACTGGGACGATCGCTACCGCTATTTGATCGAGCTGGGGCGGGAACTGCCGCCGCTGGCGGCGTCCGCGCATACCGACGCCAATAAAGTTCAAGGATGCGCGAGCCAGGTCTGGCTCGAAACCGATGTGCGCCCGAATGGCGCAGATGGGCCTGTGCTCACGTTCTCAGGCGACAGCGATGCTCACATTGTTCGCGGGCTGATCGCCGTTCTGTTCGCAATATTTTCAGGCAGGACGGCGAAGGATATTCTCTCGGCGGATGCGCTCGCGCTGTTCGAAAAGCTGGGCTTGCGCGAACATCTCACCCCGCAGCGTTCCAACGGGTTCCGTTCGATGATCGAGCGCATCCGCTCCGAGGCGCGCGCAGCGGTCACCGCTGCAGCCATTTGATCCGGCAGCCGAGTGCGCATCGGGAGGACGTCGGCGCAAGAGCGTTATTTGCGGCGGCGGCGCTGTTGGCCCAGCCCCATCTGCTTTGCCAGCTGCGAGCGGGCAACCGCATAATTCGGCGCCACCATCGGGTAATCGGCGGGCAAACTCCACTTCTCGCGATACTGCTCCGGCGTCATATTGTACCGGGTCCGCAGGTGGCGCTTGAGCGATTTGAATTTCTTTCCGTCCTCAAGACAAACGATGTAATCGGCGTTGAGCGAACGTTTCACCGGCACAGCCGGCTTCACCGGTTCGGCGGACGGCACGATCTGTCCGCTCGAAACACGCTTGAGCGCAGCGTGCACCTGACTGATCAGGTTTGCGATCTCCGCGCTCGGCATCGGGTTGTTGCCGACATAGGCGGAGACAATTTGCGCAGTCAGCTCGATATACGTGCTTTCACCGGGATTATCGGCCATGAATGAGATCTCTGCGTGAACCGCTTGCTAGAATGCCTGGCCATTTCATGCGCGTCAGCACGAAAGACATTCGCAAACGCTATCTATACTACGCGATTAGAATAAAAGCAATAAAACCAGCGTGTAACGTTCAATCCCGCATGCAACACCAGCCGACTATACAGAATAGCCTAGAGCATGATCCCGAAAAGTGGATACCGGTTTTCGGAAAAGATCATGCTCCAACAATAAGCTAGAGCAGAATGGCGATTCAAAGAAAACCCATTCTGCTCTAGGCGGGGCTGCCTGCAGGCAGCAGACGCGCAAATGGCGCCGTCCGACCTTGTCCGCCGGCGAACAATTGCCAGCGGCCGGCCGGGAACGCTCGGTGCGCCGCCACAGCGGTTGCTTCACGCTTATCAGAAATCGGCTGCGTCAATCGCGCGACTGGCAAGCGCGACCCGCGCGAGGTCAGCCGTGCTGCTCGATATGATTGCGGAGTTCGGTGATGGAGCCGAAGCGAAGCGTGCCGCCGGGCAGCTGCGCCTCAATCGAACCATCCGAATAGAGGGTATAGGCCATGCCTTCGACCACGCCGGATTTGAGGACCGAAACCATGGCGCGCTCAGGCTGCGGGCTTACCACGGGCGGCGCCGGCTCGACTGACTCGGCCTGTTGGGGGGCCGGAGGCGTCGCCACGGCCTCGGCGGGCGCGGCCTGGACGTCCACAGCGATGCTTTGCTGCTTCGGCCAAAGGGCATCGAAAATCGAGCCCTTCGCTTGCGCCTGCGCCGCTCGAACCGGCCGGGCGCTTGCTGCAGCACCCGGCGCAGCGGCGGCATGAGCTGAGCCGTTGTCTCGACCGGCGCCGTGATGGACTTCGCTGCGGTCCTCTTCGGCGCGAACGGGCGGCTTTGGCAACAGCGAGACGTCGCTCTCCTCCACCAGCGGGGTATTTTCGAGCCGCTCCTGGGCCAACGCTTGCATCCTGTCGAGCATCGTGTCCGCTCGCGCAACGGCCGGCATCGCAGGGGGTGTTTGGGCGGACGAGGGGTGGGGTTGCGGCGTGGCTTGAGGTATCGCCTGAGGTATTGCCTTGGGCCTAGCCTTTGGCGCAAACGGAATGCCGGCCGCCTCGCTCTGTTGGGCCAAGGCAACGGCAGCGGCGCCGACGGCGTCGCCGGCGCGCAGCGCACGCGTTACCGGCGCGCTGAGGGCGCGCTCGACGCACAGCAACGCGCGCACAACAAGTCCTAGCCCAATGAGGATGCAGCCGCCAATGAGGGCGATCATGCCCGGTGTAAGGTTGCTCGCGTCGAAAGTGTGTTCATGGAAAGATACGTCCGACGCGACAAGGCCTAATCCCGCCGCGGCAATGAAAGAACCAAGTACCAACAAAAACACGTACATTCGGCCGTCCCCGGCCACCGCACAAATGCTCGATGGCCATATTTTTGTAGCATTTTGGTCCCCATAACCCAATGGAACAAGCTTTTATCATAAAATTAACCTTATCGGCGCCGAAGGTCAGCGCCTTGGGTGTCGCCGCGATTTCTTTGTGCGGTTGGCCTTGCCAAGTCTCTTGCCAAGCATTTTGCCCGTATCTTGCCAGTATCCCGCTGCAATCCCTGCGAAAATCCATGCGCCGCAGCAGCTACAAGGCGCTCCATGGGCCGGACGCTCTCCCGCGAGTAGCCGCCGCTGCCTGCGCTGCCGCCGGGCGTTGCCGAATGCCGGGTATTAGGCCTATTTTGCGGAACTATTCTCGCTTCTCGGCGGTTTCACCGCCAATCCCCGCCCCGTTCGGCTTCACATTGAGGAGTAAGACCAATGGCATTCACCTTGCCCGAACTTCCTTATGCGTATGATGCACTGGCCCCGTACATGTCCCGGGAGACGCTCGAATTTCATCACGACAAGCACCATCAGGCCTATGTGACCACCGGCAATAACCTCGCCAAGGGCACCGAATGGGAAAACAAGCCGGTTGAGGAGGTCCTGAAGGGGACGTTCGGCAAGAACCCGGGGCTCTTCAATAATGCCGGCCAGCATTACAACCACATCCATTTCTGGAAATGGATGAAGAAGGGCGGCGGCGGCGAAAAGCTGCCGGGGAAACTGGAAAAACAGCTCACCTCCGATGTAGGTCCGCTGGCCAAGGTCAAGGAGGACTTTGCCCAGGCCGGCGTCACCCAATTCGGTTCAGGATGGGCGTGGCTCGCCGTCAAAGACGGCAAGATCGTCGTCATGAAGACCCCCAACGGCGAGAATCCGTTGGTGCATGGCGCTACGCCAATCCTGGGCTGCGATGTGTGGGAGCACTCGTACTACATCGATTATCGCAACCGGCGGCCGGATTACCTCAAGGCGTTCCTCGATCATCTGGTCAATTGGGATTACGTGGCGGAGATGTACGAGGCGGCGACAAAATAGCGATGCGCCCACGGCGGTATCGGGAAGCGGCGGGGAATTGCCCCGCCGCTTTACGTTTGGCGCCCGCGAGTATCCCTTCTGAACCGCCACACCAGCATCCGCCGATTTGACACATTGCGCTCGCTACGAATGGCGGTCATGTATCGAGACTTGAATTTCAGTCTTGCGGCCACCCCCGCAGCTTGAGACCAAACCCATCGTCCTCCAATCCACCATAAAGCCAGCCACGCTGCGCGCCGATGGGGTCGACGTCACGCGCTGGATGGATGCGCTTGCGATCGCTGCCCTGGTGCTGGTCGGCGTGATCGCCGTAGCAACCTTCCGCGACTACGGCCTGGGATGGGATGATTACACCCAATCGCAATATGGCCAGTTGCTCGTCTCGCTCTACTCGTCCGGTTTCTCGGACAAACGCGCGCTGTCATTCGTCAACCTGTACATGTACGGCGGCGGCTTCGATATCCTGGCCACGCTTGCGGCAAAAGTCCTGCCGTTCGGCCTGTTCGAAACGCGCCGGCTCGTTGGCGCCGCCATCGGCATTGTCGGGCTGTTCACCACGTGGCGGCTTGGGCGCCGCGTCGGCGGTCCGCTCGCCGGCCTGCTCGCTCTGATTCTGCTGGCCACGTGTCCGCTCTACTACGGCCACATGTTCATCAACTGCAAGGACGCGCCATTCGCGACGGCGATGATCGTTGCGCTCCTCGGAATTGTGCGCGCGTTCGACGAATACCCGCGCCCTGCTCCGGCAACAGTCGCGCTGTGCGGTATCGGGGTCGGGCTTGCCGTCGGCACGCGGGTGATCGGCGGCTTCGCGCTGTTGGAGGCACTGCTGCCGACAATGTTCATTTTCGCTTTAAGATCGCGCGCCAGCAACATGAGGCTCGCAGGATGCGAATGCGGGACATTCCTCCTTTCGTTCATTCCCGGCGCCGTCCTTGCTTATGTTGTCATGGGTCTGGTCTGGCCATGGGGCGTGACCGCGCCGTTCAATATCTTTCGCGCGCTCGGATATTTTTCTCACGACTTTGAACGGCCTTGGCGGGAACTATTCGACGGCCAGTTGATCCCGATCGTCGACATGCCGCGCAGCTACGTGCCGACGCTCCTTGCTGTAAACCTGCCGGAACTCATGCTCGCGCTCGGCGTCTGCGGAATCGCCGGTGCGATTGTGGCCGTCAGCGGTGTTGCAATCAGCCGCCGCAACCTCGACAGCGTCGGACGGCGCGCAGGCCTGCTTGCCATCGTGCTCGCGGCAACGCTTCCGGTTCTGCTCACGATCGTCACGCGACCGTACATCTACAACGGCATCCGCCATGTTCTCTTCATCGTGCCGCCATTTGCCGTGCTTGCTGGACTGGCCGGGGCGTGGATCGCCCAACGCCTCAAAGAACACGGCCGGACCGCGCTGGCAGCGGGGGCGATCGCGCTAATCACCGGCATCGTTTCGCCGGTCGTCGACATGGTGCGTCTGCATCCCTATGAGTACAGCGATTTCAATCACATCATCGGCGGCGTTAAAGGCGCGCGGCCGTTTTTCATGGTCGATTATTGGGGACTTTCGCTCAAGCAGGCTTCGCAAAAGTTCCTCGCCTATCTGGCCAGCCACAACGACAAGCCGCCGAACGGCCGATGGAGGGTCGCCGTCTGCGGACCGCATCCGCCCGTCAGTGTAGCCCTCGGCCCCGAATTCGATATCTCCTGGGAGCCAAAAGGCGCCGATTTCGCCATGACGCTCGGTGAGTTCTATTGCGCCAAGCTCGACGCGCCGCTGCTGTTCCAGATTGTGCGCGACGGCGTGGTCTACGCCCGCGTCTACGATATTCGCGGCCGTTCGATTCCGACGCTGCTGACCATCCCGGGCGTTTGAACAACGACGCCCTCACGCCGCAACGGCGTGCGCGTATTGCCAATAAAGGTCGCGGGCGCGGTGATAGAACGGACCCGGCTGCAGCGCCCGGTCGTCGATCCGCGTGATCGGCGTGACTTTGCTGTAATTCCCGGTGCAGAATATTTCATCCGCCGACGCAAAGTCGCTGTAACGCAGCGTCGTCTCGACGATCGTCGCGCCCGATTGACGCAAGAGCGCCATCACGCGCGCCCGCGTAATGCCGGCAAGGAAAGTGCCGTTTGCCACCGGCGTGAAAACCACTCCATCCTTGGCCATGAAAACGTTCGCGGTCGCGAGCTCGGCGATATTGCCGAGAGCATCGCACGACAGGCAATTATCGAAACCGCGCGAACGTGCCTCGATCAGCGCGCGTGCATTGTTTGGATAGAGGCAGCCGGCTTTAGCCTCGACCAGCGCGCTGTCGCGCGTCGGGCGCCGATAGGGCGACAGCGTGATCGCGATGCCCTTGGGCTTCGGCAGCGGCGCGACATAGAGCGTAAGGCACCATCGCGTGGTCTCCGGGTCCGGCTGCACGGCGCCACCGGCGGCATCCTCCGCCCAATACATTGGCCGGATGTAAAGCTCGGCGTCGCGCTCGAACCGCTTGAGCCCTTCGCGAACCAGCGCCAGCCAAGTCTCGGTTGGCACCAGCGGCTTGAGGTGCATTGCCTTTGCGGATTCGTTGACGCGTGCGCAATGCAGATCGAGATCGGGCGTCACGCCCTCGAAGGCGCGCGCGCCGTCGAACACCGAGGTGCAAAGCCACGCCGCGTGGGTGCGCGGCCCCATGATCGGCACATTGCCTTCGTGCCAATCGTTTTCAAAGAACGTCACCGTCTTCGACCAAACAACGGGCTTGCTCATGGCAAGATTCCTCCGTGGACTTGATCGTCCTTTTGGCACACTTTGATCACCGAACTTATCTCGCCGGAGGTCCGCAAATGATTAACGTTACGGCAGAGGCCTATGTGTTCGACGCCTACGGCACTTTGTTCGACGTCCATGCGGCAATTGCGCGGCACCGCGCCGAGGCCGGCGCCGACGCCGAGCGCTTCTCGGAGATTTGGCGGACAAAGCAGCTCGAATATACCTGGACCTTGACGCTTGCCGGTCATTACGTCGATTTCTGGACGCTGACCGAACGCGCACTCGATTACGCGTTTGCCCGCGTGCCATCAGTAGACCGGGCATTGCGGCCAAAACTGCTTGACGCTTATCTGGAACTCGACCCGTTTCCCGACGCCCGCGACGCTCTCGCCGAGCTGAAATCACGACGCCGGCGGCTGGCGATCCTCTCCAACGGCACGCCGCGCATGCTCGACGCCGCCACGAAGGCCTCGCGGATCGGCGGGCAGCTCGATGCGGTGTTCTCCGTTGATGCAGTGCGCGCTTACAAGCCGCGGCCGGAGGTCTATGCGCTGGTGACTGATGGTTTGAACCTCGCGGCGCGGGAGGTCGTGTTCGTCTCCTCGAACCGTTGGGACATTATGGGAGCCGCCTTGTTCGGGTTTCGCCCGGTTTGGGTCAATCGCTCCGCCATGCCCGAGGAATACGCTGAGCGCGCGCCGGCGCAGGTGATCTCCAGTCTTTCCGCCCTGCCCGCGCTGGCCCTGTGACGCCCGTTCCGCCGACCTCGCCCACGCCGCGTTGAAAGGGAGGAGATCCCGCGATCGCATCAATTAGGCGGCGCGAGTGTCCCCTTCTCCTGCTTCCGGATTCTTCAACGCGGTCACGATCTGCTGTCGGGTGAGTCGCGTGCCATCGTCGCCCTCGATCAGCAAAGCTACACGGCCGCTGTCGTTGACATGCCGCGCCCAGCCCATCGCTTCGTCAAGGCTGTTGAATTCCTTGAAAAGGTGGCGGTCCTTTTCCACGGGCGAAATCGATTGCGAGCCGCGTGGCCCCGAATAGGCGCGATAGGTCATTGGCCTCACCTCCTGAATAGGGAGCACTGGTTTGACTAGCGCGCGAGGGCGGATAGGGTTTCATAGACGTTCCGCGGCGCGTTGACCCGACAAACCGCCTCGTCAGGATTGCGTCGAAACCAAAAAGCGAGGGAGGATTCCGTGCGCGCGATTTTATGCCTTGCGCCCGCCAGGACTGTTCTCGCTAGGACTATTCTCGCCACGACTGCTCTGGCCACGACCATTCTGGCCATGGCTATTCTGGCGCCCTCGCGCGCACAATCTGCTCAGGCAGCAAGCGATGCCCTCTATCTTGTCACCTACATCGAGGTGATGCCGAACGCGGCAGGTCCCGCCGAAGCCGAGCTTAAACGCTATCGTGATGCAGGCCGTCGCGACGACGGCAACTTGCGCCTCGACGTGCTCGCTGAAATCGCGCGGCCGAACCGCTTTGTCATCGTCGAAGCCTGGAGAGACAAGGCGGCACTCGATGCCCATGCCCAATCGGCCGGCACCATCCAATTCCAGGAAAAACTTGAGCCGATTGAAGACGCGCCGTTCGACGAGCGCCTCGCTCACGTTCTCTATCGCGGGCAACGCGCTACTGCGAACAACGTTGGCACCCTCTACGTGGTGACCCACATCGACGTCGTTCCGCCCGGCCTAGACGCATGCCTGGCGGCGCTTAAGGCCATGAGCGTCGATACTCCAAATGATCCCGGCAATGTCGGTTATACGGTGCTACAGCAGGCGAACCGCACCAATCACTTCACGGTGGTCGAGGAATGGACCGATCGAAAGGCTGCCGACGCCCACGCCATGGCGGAGCACACGCGCGCTTTTCGCGAAAAGCTCACTCCGATCCGCGGCGCTCTCTACGACGAGCGCTTCTATACGCTGGTCAATTGAGTGAGCCGCCGCCCTTCAGAGCATGATCCCGAAAAG
>JASHVN010000482.1 GCA_030044555.1 Xanthobacteraceae bacterium
GGCGGTGGTCGCGCCGAATGCGATACCGAACTTCGCTTCCGCGTGCGCCGCCAACGCGTCGCCGCCACAGGCCTGGCAGGATTCCGCGCGGCACAGTTTGAGCACATGCCGGCCGGCAGGCTTCTGCCGGAAGTCATGATAGAAGGTGAGAACGCCGTGCACCTCCGCGCGCGACAGATTTAAAATGTCGGCGATCAGCGGCTCGGCTTCGCGGTCGATGTAGCCGAACTCTTCCTGCAGGGCGTGGAGGATTGGCAGCAGCGCGCCCGGCACCGATTGCCTGTCGGCGATGATCGCGCGCGCGGCTTCGGCGTCCCAGGGTGTGTAACAAGGCGGGTAAGAGGGCACGGCATTTCTCCCTGCCCCCGGGACCGCCTAAATATGCAAAATTAGACATATGTTGCCGAAGGCTTCGGCCATGTATTAGAGGCTCAAATCCAACATCCGCAATATGCCGAATTTCGCATATGACTCACCCGCGCCCGACTCTCGATCTTGATCTGGTCTGGAAGGCCGGCCACGCGCCGCGGAAGTCGGTCGACCCGGAGCTTTTTGCGCTCTTGGAAGCGATCAAGAACACCGGCAAGCTGACCGAGGCGACCGAACAGGTCGGCATGCCTTATCGCCAGGCGTGGGGGCTGATCACGGCGTGGTCCGAGCGCATGGGCCAGCCGCTGGTCACCAAGGAGCAAGGCCGCGGCACCAGGCTCACCGAATTGGGGGAAAAGCTGCTGTGGCTGCGCGAGCGCATCAACGCCCGGCTCACGCCGCATCTGGAAAGTGCCGCGTCGGAGGTCGAGCAGCAGCTCAGCGAAATTCTCAAAGAGCCCAATCCGGCGCTGACCATGTTTGCGAGCCACGATCTGGTGCTCGCCGAACTGCGCGAATTTCTGCGCACGCGGCCGGGGCCGAAGCTCGACGTGCGTTTTGTCGGCAGCCTCGAGAGCGTGATCGCGCTTTGCAAGAATCGCTGCGAATTGGCCGGTTTCCACATTCCCGAAGGCGCGCTCGGCCGTGAGATCCTGCGCAAGTATGAACCCTGGCTCAAGCCGCGCGCGCAGCGCGTCGTGCATTTCGTGCGACGCAACCAGGGCCTGCTTGTTGGGAGCGGCAATCCGCTCGGCATTCACACGTTAAAGGACATCGCCCACAAAGGCGCACGCTTCATCAACCGCCAACGCGGCTCCGGCACGCATCTGGCGCTGCAACGGATGCTGCAGGAGCAAAATATCGAGCCGGGCGAGATCAACGGTTACTACACCGAGGAGTTCACGCATCTCGCCGTCGCGGCTGCGATCGCCAGCGGCGTCGCCGATGCCGGCGTCGGCATCGAGGCGGCGGCGCGGCGGCTGAAGCTCGATTTCATTCCGCTGTTCGTCGAGGACTATTATCTGCTCGGCAAACGCGAGACCTTCGAGCGCGCCGACGTTGAAGCCATCGTGGCGAGCCTCAAGTCCGAAGAATTCGCCGCCCATGTCCGCGGCATTCCCGGCTACGACACCGCGCAGACTGGCAAAATCTCCAATGTGAGCGACGTCATCGGCTGATCACGTCTCGGCCTGAAGCGGGATGATATTTTGATCGAGTCGTCATGCCCGCGCTTGACGGGGGCGCGATGGGGACCCCGACGCGGGCATCCACGCCTTCAATGCCGCGCCCAAACTAAAGACGCGGATGGCCGGAACAAGTCCGGCCATGACGGCCTCTGTCAAACCTAAAAATCTACGTCTGGCCGAGCGCGACGATCTTGCCCGGATTGAGGATGTCGAGCGGGTCGAGCGCCTTTTTGATGGCGCGCATCGCCGCCAGCGCCGGCTCGCCGTGCTCGGCGGCGAGGTATTTCATCTTGCCCTGCCCGACCCCGTGCTCACCGGTGCAGGTGCCGTCCATGGCCAAAGCCCGCTCGACCAGACGTTCGAGCAGGGCTTTGACGCGCCCGACCTCGTCGGCATCGTCGAGGTCCACCAGCAGCGACAGATGGAAGTTGCCGTCGCCGACATGGCCGAGAATCGGCGCCACGAGCCGGCTCTGCTCGATGTCGCGCTGGGTCGCGGTGACGCATTCGGCGAGCCGCGAGATCGGCACGCAGACATCGGTGGCGAGGACCTGGATGCCCGGCCGCAAGGCGCGCGCCGCCCAATAGGCGTCGTGGCGCGCCTGCCAGAGCTTTGAGCGATCCTCGGCACGTGTGGTCCAATCCAGCGGACCGCCGCCCAGCTCCTGCGCGATCTCGCCGAACCGCTCGGCTTGCTCGGCGACGCTTGCCTCGGTGCCGTGAAATTCCAGGAACAGCATCGGCACTTCGGGCAGCGTCAGCTTCGAATAGAGATTGCACGCCCGCACCTGCGGCGCGTCGAGCAGCTCGATGCGCGCGACCGGGATGCCCGACTGGATGGTCAGGATCGTGGCGTTGCAGGCCGCCTCGACGCTCGGGAACGGACAGATGCCGGACGAGATCGCCTCCGGGATGCCGGCGAGCTTGAGCGTCAGCTCGGTGATGATGCCGAGCGTGCCTTCCGAGCCGACCAAGAGACGCGTCAGGTCGTAGCCTGCGGAAGATTTCTTGGCGCGCCGCGCGGTTTTTATCACCTCGCCGTTGGCAAGCACGGCTTTGAGCGCCAGCACATTGTCCTTCATGGTGCCGTAACGCACCGCGTTGGTTCCGGACGCCCGGGTCGCCGCCATGCCGCCGAGCGACGCGTCGGCACCTGGATCGATCGGAAAGAACACGCCGCGATCGCGCAAATATTCGTTGAGCTGCTTGCGGGTGACGCCGGGTTCGATGACGCAGTCGAGATCCTCGGCGTGCACGGCGAGCACGCGGTTCATGTCGCGGAAGTCGAGGCAGATGCCGCCGCGCGGGGCGTTGACCTGGCCTTCCAGCGAGGTGCCGGTGCCGAAGGCGATCACCGGCACGCGCTGCGCCGCGCACAGCCGCACCACCTCCTGCACGTCTTCGGTGGTCTGCGGAAACACCACCGCGTCCGGCGGCTGGCCCTCGATCCAGGTCGTGGTATTGCCGTGCTGCTCGCGCACGGCTTGCGAGGTGACCAGCCGGTTGCCGAATTTTTGCGCGAGCTTGGCGATCACCAAGTCGGCCGGCATCGGGTCGCGCTGGTCGCGCTCCTTGCTCTGAGCTAATGCCATTTCGTTTCCTCGCTTCGCTGCAACCTGACGACACTGCTGGCGCTTGGTCAAGCCGCCGATCCGCAATGCTCTCGGTCAAAGCGACCTGTATGAGCGCGCTGCTTTCCAGTCCTTTAATTGCATCGCAGAATCAGCGCGGCGAAAATTTGAACGCAAGGACGGCCGGAACCAGTCGCCGCCGAAGGCGCTGCGCTTCGGGCGTGCCCAGTTTGAGTAAGGCGCAATTTTCCTATGCTTGGCGCCATCGATCGCAACCGCTTGTTTTGACGGCTCATTCAAACTGAGACGCTACCGAATCGTTGGCTCTCGTGGTGTAAACCGATTAAGAAAGGCCATGCTCGACCGCTCCAACCCCGCGCCCCCCGCGCCGCCGTTCTTCGCCCCGTTCGTCTCCTCGGTGATGCGGGTCGAGCCGGCGTGGATCGACTATAACGGCCATCTCAACATGGCCTACTATAATGTGCTGTTCGACCGCGCCGTGGACGAGGTCTATGAACTGCTCGGGCTCGGATTGAGCTACGTCGAGACCACGAAACACTCCACCTTCACCGCCGAAGTGCATGTGCGCTATCTGCGCGAGCTTCTGGTGGATACGCCGGTGCGCGTCACCTTCCAGCTCCTCGGCTTCGACCAAAAACGCATGCACTATTTCGAGCAGCTGTTTCACGCCGAGGAAGGCTGGCTCTCGGCAACGTCAGAGAACATGGCGCTCAACGTCAACATGGTCGTGAAAAAGACCGCTTCCTTTCCCGACCACGTCATGGAGCGGCTCGCTCTGATGAAGGCCGCGCACGACCTGCTGCCGCTGCCCGAAGGCGCCGGCCGCCGCATCGCCATGCGCGCATGATCCCGAAAAGTGGGGTTTTCGGATACGATCACGCGCAAGGGAAATCCCCAGAAAAATCCAAAGCCGGAGACGAGCCGATGAGCGCAGTGAAGATCCGCGAGCACCGCATTCCGAGTGCGGACGCGAAACCCTATATTGCCGCTGAGGGACCGGACGGCGCGCTGTGGTTCTGCGAGAGCGGCGCTGCGAAGATCGGCCGCTTCGATCCGGATCAAGGCACGTTCACCGAATTCGCGCTGCCGGCCAAAACCGCAACCCCGATCGGCATCATCGCCGGTGCCGACGGCAATTTGTGGTTCTGCGAAAAGGGCATCAACCGCATCGGCCGCATCACGCCGCGCGGCGAGATTACCGAATTCGCCCTGCCCTCGCCCTATGCGGGCCCCGACGGCATCGTGCTCGGCCCCGACGGCAATGTGTGGTTCTCCGAGTCCGAGATCAGCAAGATCGG
>JASHVN010000483.1 GCA_030044555.1 Xanthobacteraceae bacterium
GCGATCATCGCCGTTGTGCAGGGCCTCGGCACCAGCCTGAAGAGCACCTTCACCAGCGTTTCCAGCGCCCTCAAGTAAGCGGCGTTCTGTTATTGCTACAAAAAAGGCTCCGGTCGTGCGCCGGAGCCTTTATCGCTTTGCGGGTCCGGCTAACCGGCTGTCAACTTGCATCGGCTAAGGGATTCGGGGACTCTCGCGGCTGACTACGGATGTTGACCCAAGCAATCACATTGGTGCTGCTCCCGGCGATGATGGCGTTTGCCGCGTGGAGCGATCTGTTTACGATGACGATCGCCAATCGCATTTCGCTCATTCTGGTCGTCGGATTTGTCCTGCTCTCAATCATGATTGGAATGAGCGCGACCGACATGCTTATGCATGTCGCCGCTGGGGCCGCTGTTCTGGTCGTTGGCTTCGTCTTTTTCAGCCTCGGCTGGATCGGCGGCGGCGATGCCAAGCTGGCAGCCGTTACGGCACTTTGGTTGGGCTTTGCCCATTTGTTCGAGTATCTGATTTATTCCTCGCTCTTTGGCGGGGCGCTGACATTGGCCCTGATCCAGTTCCGGCTGCTGCCGTTGCCGGCCGTGCTCGCCAGCCGCGAATGGATCGAGCGGCTGCATCACCGCGGCGGCGGCGTTCCTTATGGCATCGCGCTCGCGGCGGCGGCGCTTGTGGTTTATCCGCACACCGAATGGATGAGTTCGGTCCGTTTTTGAAGCGAGCATACGGCGCTGCCGCGGCCGGCGCGCACCTAACGCAACATTAACGCGATTTAGATACGCCTCATTAACCATGCTTTGACGTTTAGCTGCTGAAATCCAGCACGCTGGCGCTCCGCGTCGAAAGCGTCATTTGGAAAGTGAAGCGTAATGAAGGGCGCGCGTCTCGTTGTACTCGGCATCGCCGTCGCAGCCGGTGGCGTAGCTGCGATTCTGGCGAGCGGCCACAAGTCGGCGCCCCCGCCACCGCCGGCGCCGGTGGTGCAGCTTGAGACAGTCGATGTGCTGGTCGCCAAGACCGATCTCGGCAGGGGCGAACTCATCGAGGCGCACGATATCGGCTGGCAGACCTGGCCGAAGGCGTCGGCGAACTCGAACTTCATCAAGAAGCCAGAGCGGCCGGGCGCGATCAACCAGTTCACCGGCGCCATCGTGCGCGTGCCGGTCGCCGCCGGGCAGCCGATCTACGATCCCATGGTGGTCTTCGCCAAGGGCTCGGGATTTTTGGCCGCGGTTCTGCCCAAGGGCATGCGGGCAGTGGCGATGGTTATCACGCCGGAAAGCGACGCCGGCGGGTTTATTCTGCCCGAGGATCACGTCGACGTCCTTTTGACGCGCCACGACAGAGAGGCCGAAAAAAGAACGGGAAGTGAGAAGATCGTCACCGATACGATCTTGCAGAATGTCCGCGTGCTCGCGGTCGACCAAGCGGTCGAGGAGAAGGGCGGACAAAAAGTCGTGGTGGGCAGGACCGTGACGCTGGAACTCACCCCGCAACAAGCCGAAACGCTCGCGCTGTCGCATGAACTCGGCACGCTCTCACTGTCGCTCCGCAGCCTCATGGACTCGCAATCTTCGATGCCGGAGGGCGGCGATCGGCACAAGGAGAAGGCAAATTCAATCAACACAGTGCGCTACGGCGTGAGCACGATGACGACGGTGGCCCGGTAATGAGCGCGGAGGGAACATCCATGGCAGCAAGGACAGCGATCAGCGTGGCGGCTCTCGCGGCGCTCATCGCGTTTGCGATCGTCGCGCCAAGGGCGGCCGTCGCCGCCGACGCGATGGCTGGCGCGCAGACCATCAGCGTTGCCGCAGACGACTCGAGCTCCCGTTCGGTGGAACTCGGCGTCAGCAAGTCCGTGGTGATTGATCTCCCCCGCGACATCAAGGATGTGCTTGTCGCCGATCCGAAAATCGCCAACGCCGTGGTGCGCTCCTCGCGCCGCGCCTACATCATCGGCATTGCGACCGGCGAGACCAATGTGTTTTTCTTCGACGCCGACGGCAAGCAGATTGCCGGCTTCGATATTGCGGTGAGGCGCGATCTCAACGGCATCCGCCAGGTGATCAAGGAAGTGATCCCTGACTCCGACATAACCGTGCAGGGCGTCGGCGACGGTGTGGTTCTCTCGGGCACCGTGCAGAACGCTGCCGAGTCGCAGCAGGCCTACGACATCGCGGTGCGAATGCTCAACGGCGGCACCAGCACCGCTGTCGGACAGGGCGACAAGGTGGTCAATGCCATCGTGGTCCGCGGCGGCGACCAGGTCATGCTCAAAGTCACCGTTGCCGAAGTTGAGCGCGACGTGATCAAGCAGCTCGGCATCAATCTTTCAGGTGCTCTCGGCTACGGGACGGCGGTGCTTAATTTCAACAACACAAATCCGTTCTCGGCCTACGGCCAATCGCTCAGCGGCTCGAGCATTACCGCCGGATGGCAGAACATCAAGGCCACCTTGCAGGCTATGGAACAGGCCGGCGTGATTCATACGCTGGCCGAGCCGACGCTGACTGCGATTTCCGGGGAGGAGGCGACTTTTTACGCCGGCGGTCAGTTTCCAATCCTCAACGGCTATTCGTGTTCGTCGACGTCGACCACCCCCGGCGCGCCGGTGACTTGCCAACCCTCGATCAGCTTTAAGAATTTCGGTGTCAGCCTCAACTTCACTCCGGTGGTGCTCAGCGCGGGCCGTATCAGCCTGACCGTCAAGACCGACGTGTCCGACCTGTCGACGGAGAATTCGCTGACCATCCCCGAGCCGGGCACGACGGCGACGGCGACCGTGCCTTCGATCAAGGAACGCAGTGCCTCGGCAACGGTCGAGATTCCCTCGGGTGGCTCGCTGGCCATGGCCGGCCTCATTCAGGACAGCACCCGGCATAACCTCAACGGTTTCCCGGGTCTGATGGAGCTTCCCATCCTCGGTCCCTTGTTCAAGAGCAACGACTACATCAATCAGCGCAGCGAGCTGATGATTCTGGTGACGCCCTATATCGTGCGCGCGGTCGCCGAGAAGCAGCTCTCGCGGCCCGACGACGGTTTCGCCGATCCAAGCGATCCGTCGCAGATTTTGCTCGGCAATCTCAACCGCATCTACGGCGTCGGCGGCAGGACTGATCCGCCGCCCGACACCTATCACGGCAAATACGGCTTCATCCTCGATTGATGGCGCTGATGAGGAGACGATCGATGCCCAATATCCGCGCCGCACGCGCCCGCCGTACCGCCGGCATCAGGCTGGCGCTGCGCACCGCCTTCGCCATCGGATGCGCCGCCTTCGTCTGCGGCTGCAATACCGATCAACAGATCACGGCCGCTCCGACAGTCCCGACCGACTATCGTTTGCGCCATCCGATCACCATCACCGAAAAGGATCGAACCTTTCAGCTCTTCATCGGCGCCAACAGCGGTGCGTTGACGCCAACGCAGCGCGCTGAGCTGCTTGCCTTCGCGCAATCCTGGAAGGACGACGCCACAGGCGGCGTTATCATCGACCTGCCGGTCGGCAGCGCGAATACGCGCTCTGCGGCGGGCGCTCTGCCCGAGATCGAGTCGATCGTGACGGCCAGCGGGGTGCCGCAGCAGAGTATTGCCGTGCGCAATTACCGGGTTTCGGCGCGCAATTTTGCAACGGTGCGCGTCACCTATCCGCGCATCGCCGCGCAAGCCGGGCCGTGTGGCCTATGGCCCGAGGACATGGGGCCGAGTCTCAACCGCGACTATTTCGAAAATCAGCCGCCGTGGAATTTTGGCTGCGCCGCCCAACGCAACCTCGCTGCAATGGTCGCCGATCCGGCCGATCTGGTGCAGCCACGCCCCGAAACGCCGGCATATACCAGCCGGCGCACGTACGTCATGGAGCAATATCGGACGAAGGGCAATCCAGTCACCAACCCCACATCACAGATCGATATGATCGAGATGAATCATTGATGCTGCTGAAGCAACATGAGACAGGATAAGGCCGTAACAATGGAGGAAACGACTGCCGCCGAGATAGTCGGCCGCGAGGAGCAAATCGCTCCAGCGCCGCGCATCTCCGTGCAGGCGTTCTGCGAGACCGTGGAAACCGCCGCCGCCATCCAGTCGGCCGGCGAGGACCGGCGCATGGCCAAGGCGCATCTGCGCATCCATATGGGCGGTCTCGCCGCCGCGGCCGAAGCTTATCAGAACGCGCCGACGCCCAACGTCATCATGCTGGAAGCGGAAAGCCGCGGCGAGGATATCTTGGCCGGACTTGATCAGCTGGCCGAGGTTTGCGACGCCGGCACGCGGGTCGTCGTCGTCGGCCGCACCAATGATGTCATGCTCTATCGCGAACTGGTGCGCCGCGGGGTGAGCGACTACTTGATCGCGCCGGTTGGCACACTGCAGATCGTGCGCGCGGTGTGCGGGCTGTTCTCGGCACCCGACGCCAAGCCGGTCGGCCGCATCATCGCCGTGGTCGGCGCCAAAGGCGGCGTCGGCGCGTCGACGATCGCCCACAATATTGCCTTCACCATCGCGCACGACCTCGCCCTCGACTCGGTCGTCACCGATCTCGATCTGGCTTTCGGCACTGCCGGGCTCGATTTCAACCAGGACCCGCCGCAGGGGGTGGCCGAGGCGGTGTTCTCGCCCGACCGCATCGACAACGCGTTCGTCGACCGGCTTTTGGCAAAGTGCACCGACCACCTGAGCCTGCTGGCGGCGCCGGCGACGCTCGACCGCGTTTACGATTTCGGCGCCGACGCGTTCGAGGCGATTTTCGATTCGCTGCGCGCGACCGTTCCGTGCGTCGTTCTCGACGTTCCACATCAGTGGACCGGCTGGACCCGGCAGACCATGGTCAGCGCTGACGACATCCTGATCGTCGCCGCGCCGGATCTGGCGAATCTGCGCAACGCCAAGAATATTTACGATTTCTTGAAGACCTCTCGGCCAAACGATCATCGGCCGGTCTACTGCCTGAACCAGGTCGGCGTGCCAAAGCGGCCCGAGATCAAGGCCGCGGATTTTGCCAAGGCGCTTGAGGAAGATCCGGTAGCGATCATTCCGTTCGAGCCGCAGATCTTCGGCGCGGCGGCCAATAATGGGCAGATGATCGCCGAGATTTCCGCAGGTCACCGCACGGCGGAAATGTTCAGGGAACTGGGTCAGCTTCTCACCGGGCGGTCCGAACCGAAGAAACCGAAAGGCATGTGGTCGCCATTGATCCAGAAGCTGCTCGGCTAGCGAAGCGATTGTTGGAGTTGCGTCGTGTTTGGTAAGCGTCCCACTGCCGGAACTTCGGCCACCGTCGAGCAGGAGCGGCCACCGCAAGCGCCGCCGCCGGCAGCACTGCCGCCGGGGCCCGTCGCGCCGGCGCCGCCTGCCTCGCCGGAAGCCGGGCGCACGCCTTTTCCGTCCGCGGGACTGGGCGCTCCGATCATCGGCGCGCCGACGAGCAAGCCCAACGCCGGTCCAAAAACGCCCCAGCAGCAGATTCCCAGCGCCGTCGACGCCCGCCGCTCCGAAGCCTATTACGAGGTCAAAAGCACGATCTTTGGCGCGCTGATCGAGGCCATCGATCTCGCCCAGCTGGCCAAGCTTGACGCCGATTCAGCGCGCGAGGAAATCCGCGACATCGTCAACGAAATCATCGCGATCAAGAACATCGTGATGTCGATCTCCGAGCAGGAGGATCTGCTCGACGACATTTGCAACGATGTGCTCGGTTACGGGCCGCTGGAGCCGTTGCTGGCCCGCGACGAGATCGCCGACATCATGGTCAACGGCTCCGGCACCGTCTACATCGAAGTCAGCGGCAAGATTCAGAAAACCGGCATCCGCTTCCGCGACAACCAGCAACTGCTCAACATCTGCCAGCGCATCGTCAGCCAGGTCGGCCGCCGCGTCGATGAATCCTCGCCGATCTGCGACGCGCGCCTGCCTGACGGTTCGCGCGTCAACGCCATCGTGCCGCCGCTGGCGCTCGATGGCCCGGCGCTTACCATCCGCAAATTCAAGAAGGACAAGCTGACGCTCGAGCAGCTCGTCAGGTTCGGTTCGATTTCGCAGGAAGGCGCCGAAATTCTCAGGGTGGTCGGCCGCTGCCGGATCAATACGTTGGTCTCCGGAGGAACCGGCTCGGGCAAGACGACGCTGCTCAACTGCCTGACGCGCTACATCGACGATACCGAGCGCATCGTCACCTGCGAGGACGCTGCCGAGCTGCAATTGCAGCAGCCGCATGTGGTGCGGTTGGAAACGCGGCCGCCGAACCTCGAGGGCGAAGGGCAGATCACGATGCGCGACTTGGTGCGCAACTGCCTGCGTATGCGGCCGGAGCGCATCATCGTCGGCGAGGTGCGCGGCCCGGAATCTTTCGACTTGCTGCAGGCAATGAACACCGGCCACGACGGCTCCATGGGCACGCTGCACGCCAACAGTCCGCGCGAGGCGCTCTCGCGCGTCGAATCGATGATCACCATGGGCGGCTACTCGCTGCCGTCGCGCACGATCCGCGAGATGATCTGCGGCTCCGTCGACGTCATCGTGCACGGCGCGCGGTTGCGCGATGGCTCGCGCCGCATCACCCACATTACTGAGGTGGTGGGCATGGAAGGTGATGTGATCATCACCCAGGATCTTCTCGTCTACGAAATTCTCGGCGAGGACGCCAACGGCAATCTCATCGGGCGGCACAAGTCGACCGGAATCGGCCGGCCAAGGTTTTGGGACCGGGCACGTTATTACGGCGAGGAAAAGCGGCTCGCCGCCGCGCTCGACGCGGCGGAGGTCGCGGCCGAGCCGGCAGCACGCATCTAGTAACGCCAATGACGATACAGACTTTCGGACTTTTCTTTTTGGTGGCCTTCGCGATCGGCGGCATCGCCTGGGTCTTTCTCTATCCTTTCCTCTCGGGCGAGCGGAAGGCACAGCAGCGAATGGCAAGCCTGGCGCGCCCGGAGCCGACGGCGCGGCCAACGCGGGCGGCGCAGAAGCCGCGCCGCGAACAGATCGAAGGCACGCTCAAGATCCTGGAACAGCGGCAGAAGAAAGCCGCGCGTGTGCCGCTGTCGGTGCGCATCGCGCAGGCCGGATTGAGCTGGTCGAGCCGCCAGTTCATTTTGATCTCGGCCGCGTGTGGACTCGTTGCGTTGCTGATCGCGGTGCCGGCCGGGGCCGGGCTGATTCCCGGTGCCGCCTTTGGCTTTGCGGCCGGATTTGGCTTTCCGCGCTGGCTGCTGAAATTTCTCAAGAAGCGGCGCGAGGCGCGATTCCTTGACGCCTTGCCCGATGCGGTCGACGTGATTACCCGCGGCATCAAGGCCGGCCTGCCGCTGCTCGACAGTCTGAAGCTGATCGCCGCCGAGTCGCCCGAACCGATTCGCAGCGAATTCCGCTCGATCATCGAGACGCAAACCGTTGGCATTCCGCTCGGCGAAGCGTGCCTCAAACTCTATGAGCGCATGCCGGTGCCGGAGGCCAATTTCTTCGGCATCGTGGTGTCCATTCAGCAGCGCGCCGGCGGCAATCTCTCCGAGGCGCTCGGCAATCTTGCGCGCGTGTTGCGCGATCGCAAGAAGATGAAGGCCAAGATCAAGGCGATGTCGCAGGAGGCCAAAGCCTCGGCGGCGATCATCGGCGCGCTGCCTATCGTGGTGATGGCGCTCGTCTACTTCAGCAGCCCAAACTACATCGCGCTATTGTGGACCGAGCAGCTTGGCCGCATCATGCTCGCCTGCAGCGCCATTTGGATGTTCATCGGCATCATGGTGATGCGCAAGATGATCAACTTCGACTTCTGAAGGCCGGCCGATGCATTTCCTCCTGCAACAGCTGGTCGATCCTCAGGTCATGACCATGGTGTTTGCCGCCGTCGCGGCGGGCGCCACGGTGATTACGCTCGCCATGCCGCTTTTGGTCACGGATACCCTGGACAAGCGCATGCGGGCGGTAGCGCTGGAGCGCGAAAAGATCCGTCAGCGCGAGCGCGAGCGGCTGGCGCAAGGCAACAAGGCAAGCCTGCGGCAATCGCCGAAAGCCTATATGAAGCGAGTGGTCGACGACTTCAATCTCAACAAGTGGCTCGGCCAGGATCACGCGCGCACCATGCTGATACAGGCCGGTTATCGCGGCCAGGCACCTTACGTCACTTATTTGTTCTTCCGCATGGCGATGCCGATTGTCATGCTGATCGTCTCGCTGTTCTATATCTTCATCGTGCTCCATCTCGATTATCCGCCGTTGCTCAAGCTGGCGATGGCGATTGGCGGCGCCTATTTCGGCATGCAGAGCCCGAATCTGTTTCTTAAGAACAAGATTCAGCGGCGACAGCAGTCGGTCAAGCGCGCCTTCCCTGATGCGCTCGATCTGTTGCTGATCTGCGTGGAGTCCGGCATGTCGGTCGAGGCGGCGTTTCGCAAGGTCAGCGAAGAGGTCGGCTCGCAGTCGGTCGCGCTCGCCGAAGAACTGACGCTAACCACCGCCGAATTGTCCTATCTGCCGGATCGCCGCCAGGCTTACGAGAATTTGGCGCAGCGCACTGGCATGGAAGGCGTGCGCGCGGTGTGTATCGCGCTGCAGCAGGCGGAACGCTACGGCACGCCGCTCGGCACCACGCTGCGCGTACTGGCGCAAGAAAATCGCGACATGCGCATGTCGGAAGCAGAGAAAAGGGCCGCAGGGCTGCCGCCGAAGCTCACCGTGCCGATGATCGTGTTCTTCCTGCCGGTGTTGTTTGTTGTCATTCTTGGGCCGGCGGCCATCCGCGTCATGGCGCTTTACTAGAGCGTCCTTCGATCAGATTGAAGCGTCATTGCGAGCCAGCGCACCCGCGCGCGGTCCGATGGTATGATCTTTTCCGAAAACCGGTATCCACTTTTCGGGATCATGCTCTCGATTATTCAACTGGAGCCGTCCGCCGCCCGTATGCCTGCGCGCTGCTTCTGCAGCGAGTCTGGCTGCGCCAGCATCTGCCGCAAATAGGCGACGTTGGCGGCGGCCTGATCCGGCGGCAAATCGGCGCTGGCTATGGCTTCGGCCTCCGCGAAGCGGCCCTCTAATCCGACGACGAGCGCGAGATTCTGCTGCACGCGCGGATCGGCCGGATGCTGCGCCGCGGCCTGGCGTAGAACCTTCTCGGCGTTCGGCAGGTCGTGCGAGAGCGCATAGGAGAGCCCGAGGTTAGAGAGCACCGAGGGCTGGTTGGGAACGATCTTCAGCGCGGTCAGATAGTAGCGCTGGGCTTCCGCGTGTTGTCCCATCTGGTCGAGCACGGCGCCTTGCGCGGAAAGGATATGCCAGTCGGGCTGATCGGGGCTGTGAGCGCGACTGAGCACATCCATCGCCTGCTGATAATCGCCGTTTTCCGCGAGCGCCCGCCCGTATTCGCCGAGCACGAGCCTGTTGTGCGGGTTGTTGATCGACGCCCGCTGCAGCACCGCAAGCGCCTGCGCGCTCTGTCCGGTGGCGCGCAGCGCCTGCGCATAATGTAGCGCGACGTCGAGATTCGAGGGATCGGCACGATATTGCTGGCCATAGACCACAATGTCGCGGCGCCAGTCGGCGTCGCTCCGATCGTCGGGTGGCGTCAGCGCCAGCGAGCCGGTTGTCTCCGTGCTTTGCGTTGTCTGGCATCCCGCCACGATTGCCGCGAGTGCGACAATGATTGCGGCCGAGGCAAACAGACGTGCAGGGCGGGACCGGGTCGAACGCATCTCGATCGCTGCAATATTGCTGCAAGACCGCCAAGGTCTGCGGCAGAGAGCCCTGCAAGTGACGCAAGTTGCGCCGCTGCGGGGAGCGGTCAGCAATAGAGCGTTAACCCTAACGAGCCGTTAACGGCCTGTTTTGGTTGCGGTGGTCGTGGACTTCAACATTCGCCGTTCGATCCTAATCGTACACCGTATCGACATAGTGCTCGGAATCGACGACCGCCTCGATCACCGTCGGTCCGTGGGCGTCCAGGGCTATCTTCACCGCTTCTTCCAGCGCCGCCGCACTGCGCACGCCGTGCGCTGGGACGCCGAAATAATGTGCCGGAGGCTCGCGATAGTCCTCGTCCTGCAGCGCCGTGCCATAGAGCGGGAACTGGCGGCGGATTTGTTTGACCTTGATCAGCGCCAGCCATTTGTCGTCGAGCACGACGATGGGCAACGTGATGCCGAGACGCTTGGCGGTGGCCACTTCACCGCATGTCATCTGAAAGCAGCCGTCGCCGATCAGGCAGACGGCCGGCAAATCCGGCCGCGCCTGCTTGGCGGCGATCGCCGCGGGCAGGCCGAAGCCCATCGACGACCAGCCGTTGGTGATGAGGAATGTCTTCGGCGCATGCGCCGTCCATTGGCTGGCGATCTGATGGGTATGGGCGCCGACATCGAAGGCGAGCACGCCGTTGCGCGGCAGCGCCCGGCGCACGGCGTCGATGGCG
>JASHVN010000484.1 GCA_030044555.1 Xanthobacteraceae bacterium
CTCTATGCCGGGACTATTGCCGATGACCAGCGTCAAACTCGACGCGCAAGGACGCCTCGATTGCGGGCCACCCGTGGCCGTCGTCGATATCGGCTCCAATTCAGTGCGCCTTGTCGTCTATGAGGGACTGACGCGAAGCCCGACACCGTTGTTCAACGAAAAGGCGCTGTGCGGGCTCGGGCGCGAGGTGCAGTCGACCGGCTTGCTCGCCGCCGACACGGTCGACCAGGCGCTCGCCGCGCTCAAGCGCTATCACGCGCTGTGCGAGGCGATGGGCGTGAAGAAAGTGTACGCCATCGCCACGGCGGCGTGCCGCGACGCCAAGAACGGTGAGGCTTTCGTCAATCTCGCCGAGCGTACCATAGGCACCAAGATCGACGTCCTCTCCGGCGCGCGCGAGGCCGAACTCACGGCGCTCGGCGTCATCTCCGGCGTGCACCGCGCCGACGGCGTGGTCGGCGATCTGGGCGGCGGCTCGCTCGAACTCGTTGATGTGCGCGGCACGCGCGCCCAGCATGGTCTTACCCGGCCGCTTGGCGGATTAGCGCTTGCGGATATTTCGGCGAAATCTGTCAAGAAGGCGGAAAAATTCGTCAAGAAAACGCTCGGCTCGTTGCCGATGCTCAAAGATTGCAAGGATCGCAACTTCTATGCCGTCGGCGGCACCTGGCGTTCGCTGGCGCGGCTGCACATGTGGCAGACCGGCTATCCGCTGCATGTGATGCACGGCTATGCCATACCGGCAGCGGAAGCGCTCGAATTCGCCAAGCTTCTGCATCGGGTCGACGTCGAGACGCTGTCCAATATCGACATCGTGGCGAGCGCACGCCGGCCACTATTGCCTTACGCGGCTTTAGTGCTCGAATACATCCTGCGCATCGGCAAGCCGCGGCAGGTGGTGTTTTCCGCGCTCGGTGTGCGCGAGGGACTGCTCTATTCCCTGCTCAAAGAGCGCGACAAGGAGAAGGACGCGCTGATCGAGGCGGCGCGCGATCTCAACCGCCTGCGTTCGCGCTCGCCGCGCCACGGCGAAGAGCTGATCGGATGGACCGACCGCTTCATGGCCTCGTCGGGCCTCGACGAGACGGCCGAGGAGCAACGGCTCCGCCATGCCGCGTGTCTGCTTGCCGACATCGGTTGGCGGGCCCACCCCGATTACCGCGGCGAGCAAGCGCTCAACATCATCGCCCATGGCGGATTCTCCGCGATCGACCATGCCGGCCGCGCCTATCTCGCGCTTTCCGTGTTCTACCGTCATGTCGGCTTCGTCACGGACGACGAGCTTTCGCCGCGGCTGCGCGAGCTTGCCTCGACACGGATGATCGACCGTGCCCGCGTGCTCGGCGCCGCCCTTCGCCTCGCCTATGTGGTGTCGGCGGCGATGCCCGGCGTTCTGCCGAAGACGCCGCTGGCGGTCGAGCGCCATCGGCTCGCCTTGCGCCTGCCGGGCCAATGGTCGGCGCTTGCCGGTGAGCGCGTGCTCAGCCGGTTGCGCTCGCTCGCCCGCCTCATCGGCCGCGAGCCGGTCATGCTGATGGGCTAGATTTTCAGCACGCCTCGAACCGTGGCTCGTGACTGCTGTGAGCAAAATGCGATAAGGTTTGCTGTGACCAAATTACTTGAGAAGGCCATCGCGCAGGCGAGGGCTTTGCCACCCGAAGAACAGGATGCACTCGCCGCTGTCCTCCTGGCGATGGCAGACGAGCGCGAGGGCGTTGTCCCGCTCGATGATCATGCGCGCAAGGCTATTCGTGAGGGGCTCGAACAGGCGCGCCGCGGCGAGTTCGTTCCCCAAGGCGAGATCGAAGCGCTTTGGAAGCGCTTCGATTTATGAAAGTTGAATACACCCCACGGGCGCGACGATCTCACTGAGATTCTAGCCTACATCGAGCGACGAAGCCCGCAAGGTGCCCGCAACGTCGTGCGTGCCATCCGTAAGACGCTTGAGTTGATTGGCGAGTTTCCACAATCGGGTCGTTTTGCTGGAGAACAGGGCACTCGTGTTCTTTCCAGTCGGCCGCTATCCTTACTTAATCTATTGGAGTGTCGAAGGTGACGAAGCCTGGATAGTCCATGTTCGCCACACGGCGCGTCGCCCGTGGAATCCCGACGAAGATCGCCCTTAGCCCCTGCCGCCGGGCTGTCTTGGGTCAGCAGGAGATGTTAGTTAGCGGCTGACCTTGCGCAGCCTTTTGAGTTGCGGATGAAAGGCGGACTGACATGAACAAGGCCGGAGAAAACACGTCCCACAGAGCGCTGCGCTTTGGCATGTTCATGGGGCCGTTCCACGCGCCCAATCTTGATCCGACCTATGCGCTCGAACGCGATCTGCAGCTGGTGACGCTGCTCGACCGGCTGGGTTTCGACGAGGCCTGGATCGGCGAGCATCATTCCGGCGGCTTCGAGATCATCGCCGCGCCTGACGTTTTCATCGCCGCAGCGGCGGAGCGCACCAAGCACATCAGGCTCGGCACCGGCGTGAAGTCGCTGCCCTATCACCATCCATTCATCGTTGCCGAAACCATGGCGCAACTCGATCACATGACGCGCGGCCGCGTGATGTTCGGCGCCGGGCCGGGCGCGCTGCCGTCGGACGCTAGGATGTTCGGGCTGTCGCCGGTGGATTTGCGCCCGCGCATGGACGAAGCGCTCGATTGCATCGTCGCCTTGCTGCGCGGCGAGACCGTCAGCAAAAAGACCAGCTGGTTCGAGCTCAACGAGGCGCGGCTGTCGGTCGGCTGCTACTCTAAGCCGACCATGGAGCTTGCGGTCGCCGCGATCCGCTCGCCGGCAGGCGCGCAGGCGGCGGGACGCTACGGCGCGAGCCTGCTGGTGCTCTCGGGGGTCGATGATGCCTCGCTCAAGCATCACGTGTCCAACTGGACCATCTATGAGGAAACGTGCGCCCGTCACGGCCATGTTGCCGATCGCTCGCGCTGGCAGTTTGCTCTGCAGATCCATCTCGCCGAGAGCCGCGAACAGGCGCGCAAGGATGTGGAATACGGCCTGGAGAAATGGATCGGTTATGCCAACGACATCGTGCCGGCGCCCAATCCGCCGCCGCGCGGGCTTGCCGATCCTGCCGGTTGGATGGTGGAGAACGAACGCGCCATCATCGGCACGCCCGATGACGCGGTCGCCAAGATCGAGCACATGCGCGAGGTCACCGGCGGCTTCGGCGGCATCCTGGTGTTCGCGCAGGATTGGGCCAATTGGCAGGCGACGCAGCGCAGCCTCGAACTGATCGCCGAAGAGGTGCGGCCGAAGCTCAACCGCAGCAATCTGTTGCGGCAGGCGAGCTACGAGCGCAACGCGCCGATCCAGGAGACCAATCGCGCACTGGCGCAGACCGCCATCGAGGAGGCGCAGGCGCGCTATGCGGCGGCTAAGACGCGAGGGTAGAGCATGATCCCGAAAAGTGGATACCGGTTTTCGGAAAAGATCATGCTCCAACAATAAGCCAGATGCGCGTGGTCAAGTGGGGCGAGCGCCGCAATTGAATTGTGCGCAATATCGGGCGTGTTGATCAGCCCAGTTAAAACAGGCAGGGGAGTGCGTCGTGGCCGATCACATCGAAGGGCCGCTCTATTATGAACGGATGGGACGAACCGGGCCCGTCATGGCATTTGTCCATCCCAATCCGATGGACCAGTCCTGCTGGCTCTTTCAGCTGGCCCACATGTCGAGCTGGTATCGCTGCATCGCCATCGATATCCCCGGATACGGCCGGTCGCCAAAGGCGCGCGAGGGCTTGACCATGAGCGACATGGCGGAGGGCTGCTGGGAAGCCATCGAGTCGGAGTTTGCCGCGGAACCCGCGATCCTGGTCGGCTGTTCCGTCGGCTCCGCTATTCTTCCCTACATGCACCATGCGCGACCGGGCAAAACCAAGGCGCTCATCATGTGCGGCACCGGCTACAATCCCGGCAAGGAATTCGCGACGCATCGTATCAAACAATATACCGAACGCGGCATTGGTTACCGCTGGGACTACACGTTTGAAGACTTAAGTCCGGCGTTCCGGCAGACGCCGCTGGCGATGTATTTCGCCGACCTGTTCGCCGAGCGCAATGCGCACGCCGATCTCGACTCCATCATCCGCCAGTTCCACGCGCTCAAAGCGCCTGATGCGGCGGATCATTTCTCGCGCGTAAAGTGTCCCTCGATCATTCTGTCCGGCAGCGAGGACGGCACCCACAAGGCTGCATTTACCCTCAAGGAGCAAATCCCAGCCTGTGAGATGCGGATTCTTCACGGCGCCGGTCATGCTT
>JASHVN010000485.1 GCA_030044555.1 Xanthobacteraceae bacterium
GCTTTCGCCGACGTACTGGCGCAGATCTATGCCCGCAATTTCAGCGTCGATGAACTCCACGACCTGATTGCGTTTTATAAATCGCCGACCGGCCAAAAGCTCATCGCGCGGCAGCCGACCATCGCTCATGAAAGCCTGGTAGCGGGTCAGCAATTCGGACAGCAACTCGTTGCCGATCTGCGGCAGCAAATCGACGATGAGCTGAAGAAGCGCGGCGACGCCAACTAGGTAAAGCGTGATGATTTTAGGTTTGACAGAGGCCGTGATGGCCGGTTGTTCCTGCCATCAACGTCTTTGTTTTCGCACCCGTTCAAGGCCTGGATGCCCGCGACAAGCGCGGGCATGACGCGTCGGTCAAATCTCATCCCGCCATGGGACGCGCCTTACTCTGCGGCAAACGGAAAAAGCGACGTGGGCAAGATCACGCCGAGCCGGTGATCCACTGCTCAAGCTTCTGCTTGGGAGCGGCGCCGACTTGGCGCGACGCCAGCTGGCCGTCCTTGAACAGCATCAGCGTCGGGATCGACATGATGCCATACTTCGCCGCAGTGCCTGGATTCTCGTCGACATTGAGCTTGACGATCTTCACCTTGCCGCCGAGCGTTTTGGAAATCTCCTCGAGCGCCGGAGCGATCATCCGACACGGGCCGCACCATTCCGCCCAGAAATCTACAACAACGGGCTCACTCGCCTTGAGCACGTCCTGATCGAACGTTGCGTCAGTGACTTTATCGACCATGGAAGACCTCGTTTAAGCTAAAGAATCTCTCTGGGCTGGGGCAATCAACGTATGGACCGGCCCAGTGGGCGTCAAGGGACCTTCACCGGAGAGTGACCGCCGCTGCGGGCTCGGATGGCGACCTCCTGCAAAGCGGTCTGCATTTTCGCGGCCGAAACCTCGATGAGCACCGGTCCGCCGGTGAAGATCAACGCGGCGCGAACCGCTTTTTGCGGGTAAAGGCGCGCGAGCACGGCGCTGTAGGCCGCGAGCTGGCCGATATGATCTTTGGACACGGTGCCGAGATCGGCGGGGACGGCGCGGTCGGTCTTGTAATCGGCGATCAGGACCGCGTCGCGCGTCACCGCCAATCGGTCCACTTGTCCCGAGACCATAATCGGCTCGTTTCCCTGGCCTTGAACGCGCGCGCCGTGAATGCGACCAACGATCGGCACTTCGGCGCGGCTTCCGGGCGCGAACAGTTCGGCAAAGATCAAGTCGTTGAGGATCGTCAGAACCTGCCGGGCGATCTCTGCCGTCTCGGCGGAGGAAAAATCCGCAGCCCTGCGTTCGAGCCATTGCTCCATCGCGGCTTTCCGCTGTGCCTCCGGGACATCCGGCAAGGATTGCAACAGCCGATGGACGACGCGGCCGCGCTGCAAAGCCTTGCGGCGCGCCGCGGCGGCCGATGCCGGCGCGATGCCGCCACCGTCGCCATCGTCGTCGAAAGCCGCCGACGGCGACAGCGTCACTGCGCGTCGCGGTTCAGCTGCGGCCGGCTCACGCAGCCATTGCGGTAAGGCGTTCGGCGACGTTTCTCGCGATGTGGGCCTTTCGTCGGCAGGCGCGCCCCGCTCCGCCGCGGCACGGTCTGCGGCAGATGTGGGTGCTGTTTCGGCAATTTTGCGATAGCGCCAGACTTTTCCGTCTTCGCCATCCTCCTCGATGAGAAACGGCTCGAGCGGCCCGCGCACCAGATCGTACCAGCAATCTTGCGGGCGGCGCCGTTCGCCGTCGGCGCCGCAGATGATCAGCCGATCGGCGGCGCGCGTCATGGCGACATAGAGCAGCCGCCGATATTCATCTTCGGCTTCGCCGGTCGCCGCGGCCCGCGCGGCTGCGACCGGCGGCACGTCGTCGTCCTTGCGCCCGGCCCAGACCACGGCACCGCCTGCGATTTGCAACAGCCGCGGCGGCCGCGGTCCGGCCGGCTGCGTCATCGTATCGGCAAGGATAACGATCGGGGCTTCCAAACCCTTGGCGCCGTGCACAGTCATGACGCGGACTTCGTCGCGGCGGATTTCCATGTCGCGCTTTACTTCGGCGCGCGCCTCGCGCAGCCAGGTCAGAAAGCCCTGCAGCGACGGCGTCTCGCGCCGCTCGTATTCGAGCGCGAGGTTGAGAAATTCATCCAGCGCGTCGTTGGCTTCCGGCCCGAGCCGCTGCAGGAATCGCCGGCGCGCGCCGCCATGGCCGAGCAGAAGCGCATAGAATGCGAACGGCGTCTCGCGCCGCGCCGACACCGCCAAGGCGTCAAGCCGCGCTGCGGCATCGGCGAAGACTACCTGTTCGCCGGCCTTTTTCGCCAGCGCCGTGCGCAGCGGCGTGCGGCCGCGTTCGTAGGCGATGGCGAACAGATCGTCGTCGGAAAATCCGAACAGCGGGCTGCGCAGCACCGTCGCCAGCGCCAGGTCGTCCTGCGGCAAGAGCAGCGTGTCGCCGAGCGCCATGAGGTCCATAACCGCGATGTGCTCGGTGAGCATCAGCCGGTCGGCGCCGGCGACCTCCACGTGCTGGTTCTTCAGCGCGCGGATGATGGCTTCAAACAATTCGCCGCGCTGGCGCACCAGGATCAGAACGTCGCCGCAGCGGGCGCCGCCGCTGTCCACCGCTTTGCGCACCGTGCGCGCGATGCGCCGCGCCAGCTTCACCCGCGGGTTTGTTTCGCTCACGGTATCGAACGGCGCGTCCCAGCCTTCCTTGTCCTCGTCGCGCTTGTCGGGCTTTTCCGGCTCCCATACCTCGACCACGCTGGGCGGCGCGCCGGGCAGCGCGATGTGCGGCGGGAAACCGTCGAGATCGGAGCTGACGCTCGCCGCGATCTCCTGGCGCCTGAATACTTCGTCGACCGCCGCGAGGACGGATTCGCCGGAACGGAACGAGTGCTCGAACTTGCTGACAATGAATTTCTGACCGCTCGCCTCGTAGGCGGTTTTGAAATGCCGCAGCATTTCGGCGAACTCCTTCGGGG
Source organism: Xanthobacteraceae bacterium (assembly GCA_030044555.1). GTDB lineage: Bacteria > Pseudomonadota > Alphaproteobacteria > Rhizobiales > Xanthobacteraceae > BOG-931. Next base: position 2,970 of record JASHVN010000485.1, read on the forward strand.
CAGCGTCCTGGAACGAATAAATGGACTGCTTTTCGTCGCCGACCGCGAAGATCGTGCGCGTCTTTTGCCGCGCGCCCGCTCCGGCAGTGAATTCGGCGGCAAGCAGCCGCACGATCTCCCATTGCTTGTGGCTCGTGTCCTGCGCCTCGTCGACCAGGAGGTGATCGATGCCGAGGTCGAGCTTGTAATGCACCCAGGCGGCGCTGAAGTCCGACAGCAGCGCCAGCGCTTTGTCGACCAGGTCGTCATAGTCGAGCATGCCGCGGCGCTGTTTCTCGTTGGCGTAGCGAGTCAGCACCTCGTGGGCGACGACGACGAGCGCGGCGCTGCGGTCGCGGCTCGCCACGGCGCGGCGGCGCTGCAGCAGCGCGCACACCCGCTGCTGTTCGCTGACCAATGTCGCGGTCAGGGCAGCGTCGCCAATGGCGCCGGTCACGATCGACACCCGCGGGGTGCGCCCGCTACTGACGCCCGTGCAGAAGATATCGAGATAGGTCTCGACCCGTTCGGATCCGGAGCACGCCGCGAGAGCACGGAAACGCTCCGCCTGCTCACGATCGCTCGCCCGGCCGCGCGCCAGCGCTTCCGCAATGGCGGGCCATTCGGACGGCGCGATGACGGCTCCGGAGAAAAACTCGGCCTCTATTGTCTCGGCGTCGTCCGCGGGCGCAACGCCGAGCGCTTTTTCCAAGTGCGCGATCGCTTCACCCACGCTGCCGGTCTTCTCGATCCAGCCCATGATCGCGTCGCGCTTGCCGATGGCTTCACGCACCACGTCACGAAAGGTCTGGTCGGCCGCCGCCGTCATCGCCACGTTGAGCGCACGGGCGAGCGCGCTATCGGGGTCGCGGGCGCCGTCGAGCAGAACGTCGAGCGTGAGGCGTTCGAGAAGCTGCGAATGTTCGGCGTCGTCAAGCACGGAGAAACGGGCGGCGACGTTGGCTTCGAACGGAAACTGATGCAGGAGCTGCGTGCAGAAAGCGTGGATAGTCTGCACCTTGAGACCGCCGGGCGTCTCCAGCGCGCGCGCGAACAATCGCCGCGCCAGTGCCCGGCTCCTTCCGTCCGGCACGATGTCGCAATGCGCGCGCATGGCGTCATCGAGATCGGCATCGTCGAGCGTGGTCCATTGCGCGAGCCGGTCGAACACCTGCTTCGCCATGTTGGCGGCGGCCGCCTTGGTAAAGGTGATGCAGAGGATTTTTTCCGGCGCGCAGCCGTCGAGCAGCAGATTGATCACGCGCTGCGCCAGCACATAGGTCTTGCCGGAGCCGGCATTGGCGGCAACCCAGGCGGACACGGCGGCATCGGACGCTTCGCGCTGCTTGCGCCGCACGTCGGGCGGGATCGAGTCGAGCGTTCTCATTCGCCGCCCCCGCTCCAGAAATCGTCGATTTCGCCGCCGGTCGCCGACCATTCCTTGACACGCGCCAGATGATCGTACTCGCCGTAATGCGTCTTCCACATCGGATGCACGAGCGAGCGATAAGGCTGGTTTTCGTCGTCGAAGCGTTGGGCGAGGGTCGTCAGCTTTTGCAGCGCGCGGTCGGCGTGGCTGTCGGCCGTACCCTTCTTGAAGTCGATGAGCTTCGGCTCGCCGGGACGCGCGCCGCCTTTCAGGAGCACATAGCCGATCTGCGCGACGCTGCCGCCGGCCGGAATGCCGGGAAAGCCGCCGTTGCGCATGATCGCGGCTTCGAGCGTGAGCTGCGGCGCCAGCCCGGTACGGATCTGCTTTTCGGTGCGCGCCGATCCGGTCTTGTAGTCGAGAATGACGTAGCGACCGTCGCTATGCCGCTCGATGCGATCGGCGCGGCCGACGAGCTTGAATGCGCATGCGGTGAGCGGAATTTCGCCGCGGATTTCCGCCGCGATTGCGGCGATAGTCGGCCGCCGCTGCAATTCCCAGGTGGCGAACCAGCGTGCGATGCGCAGAAAGCGCGGCCACCAGAACGCGCTCGTTTCCGGAAAATCCTCCAGCGGAGCAAAATGCGGACGGCCAAGCGCGATCAGTTCGCGCGCCGGGTCCGCCGGCAAGCTCGCGGCGTGAAGCTGCGTGAACTCCCCGACGGCGGCGTGGATGATGGTGCCGCGCTCGGCTGCGCCGGGCGAAAGGTCGACCGGATCGAGCGGCTCCAGGCGCAGAATGTATTTGGCGTAGATCGTGTAGGGATCGCGCAGCCAGTTTTCGATGTCGGTGACGGACAGACTCTTTGGCCGCGCGGCGCGCGGGGGTGTTGGCGCCGGCTGCGGCGCGGGCATGATTTGCTGCGGCCGGTCAAGCGCGCGCCCCCATTTCAGATAGGCGGCGCCGCGGTCAATCACTGCCTGCCAGTGCGTGCCGGCGACAGCGGCAAGCCGCTGGAGGAAACGCGAAGGAACCGTCGGCGCGCCGGCGATCTTGGCGGCGTGGCTTAACATCACTTCACGGGCGCCGAGGAGTTGGGCGAAGTCGTGCGCCGCCAGCCCAACGCGGCGTTCCGGCAGATCGAGACCAAGCGCAAGCCGCATCGGCCGGCTGAGCCAGGCATCGGTTCGGCTTTCCGGCGGCCATGTTCCTTCGACCAGGCCACCGAGCACGACGCGGTCGGCCTCGGTGAGGCGCGCTTCGATGGTGCCGAGGATGCGCACGCGCGCGCCGGCGCGCGGCGACGTTCGGACGTTGCGTCCGGCAAGCGCGGCGATGAAAAGCTCGACATAATCGGACGCCTCGACGACGAGGTTGGCGGCGGCTTTGCTGTCCGCCAATTCTGCGAACGCATCGGCGAGCTTGGCGCCATCCGGACCGGCGAAAGCGCCCGCGCTCTCGCCGTCAAGTGATAGCGCTTGCAATACCTCGCGGTGCCGGGCGGCAAGCTCGCTGAGCCTTTCCGATCGTCCGGCAATGCTTTCGAGCGGCGCCAGTGCCGCGGCAAGCGCGGCCAGAAGATCGGCAGCGGCGGCAAGATCGGTTTCGGTGAGCCTGGTGCGCGGATCGCTGTGATGCAGGTCGGACGGCTCCTTGCGCCAGAATTTTTCCAACTGGCCGCGCAGCGTCGTGAGCGTGTGAGTAAGCCCGGCGCTGCCGGGGCGCGGACGCGGCCCGCGCAGGATCGCGCGTTCAAGCGCGGCCGCCGCATGGTCCTGATCGCGCAGGCCAAGACGCAGCACAAGACGCAGCAGCGGATGCTTGAGGAGCGCGAGCAATGCGACCGGCGCGAGACCGCCGAGCGCCGCTTCGGCTGCAAGCCGGGCGAAAATTCCCGCAGCCGTGTCGGCAAGCGCATCACCGCCCGAATCCTCGGCCGCAATATTCCAGCGCTGGAGCGCCGCCAGCACGCGGCGCCCGAGCGCACGATCCGGCGTCACCAGGGCCGCGCTCTTGCCTTCGTGCACCGCCTCGCGCAGCGCCACTGCGATCGCCAGCGATTCCTCTTCGGCATTGGCGGCCTCGATCACCGTGATCTTCCCCAGCGCTGTTTCCATGTCGGCGCCAAAGGCCGGCTCGACAGCGCGTTGCCGCCACAGATCGGTCGCTTCGGCCGGCCGCAGCACCTCCGAGACCAGCCGCTCACGGACGCCGGACGCGGCCAATGGCGTTACCGCGCCGCGCTCGATGCCGATACGCGCGAGCAAGGCCTGCATGGCGAATTGCGGATGACCGGGCGCCGGCGCTTTCGCGATCAGCCGCCAGGATTCCTCGTCGAGATCGGTGTCGAGACCGGGCAGCACCACGGCGCCGTGCGGCAAGTGCGCGATCGTCGCGATCAGTTCTGCGGTGGCGGGAATCGAGCCGGTCGAGCCCGCCGCAATCACCGGCCCGTCGGTCTTGCGTTTGAGCCGCGCAGCCTCGGCCTTGATCAAGCGGTCGCGGCGTTCGACGGCTTCAACGCAATGGCGCTCGTTGAGGAGCGCCGGCCACGCCTCACGCGCGATCTGCAGGAATTGCAGCGTGAGCTGCCAATAGGGATCGAACGCGTCGGGCACTAGCTCATCAAGCCGATCCCACGACACGCCGCGCGTCGCCATGTCATCAATCAGCCGCGCCAGATCGTCGGCGAGAGCGCAAGCGGCTGCGGGCGTCTGCGCCACGAGCGGTATGCCGCCGGCGCCGTGAAGGGCCGGCGTCGCCACCCATTTGGCGATCAGTTGCGTCAACAGGAGACGCCGTTCCAGAGACCCGAGCGCTTCGGGCAGCGCCAGCGACTCCGCGGCAATCTCGCCGCTCGCCGCCTCGGCGAACGCGATTTCGTCCTCGTCGATGTCGCCGATCGGCACGATGCGCGGCAGCACCGCCGCGTCGTCTTTCAGGTGAGCCAGAAAGGCGTCGCGCGCCAGCCGGCAGGCGCGGCGCGTCGGCAGATAAAGCGTCACGCCTGCCAGCGCCAACGGATCGCGCGCCAGCGGCAAGCCGAGCCTGCCACCGGTCATGGCCTCGATCAGCGTCGGCAGAAATGGCGCCGCAGACGGTATGGTGAAGACGCGCGCAGTCATGGTGACAGGGTGGTAGAGTGGTTTGGTGTCACAACACCGAGCCTGACGATAGAGGAAGCCGTCGATCGCGACGGCACAGATCGATCATATTTGGATGTAATCAGCGATCGATTGGGTAGCGAATATCAAATTCGCTCTACTACCAGATTATTCTACACTGCCGCGGCGAGCGCCGCCTCAGCCTCGGCAACCGCCTCCGGGGTGCCGACATGCATCCACACCCCTTCGAGGCGCAGACCGAACAGCCGGCCGCATTCGCCGGCGCGGTCGAACAACAGCGTGAGCGGAAACGCGCCCGAAGGCGCATCGGCGAAGAGCGAAGACGACAGGATCGCCGCTCCGGCATACACGTACGGCACCACCTCCCGCTCGGCGCGCCGCCGCAAGCGGCCGTCGGGCAGCATGGCGTAGTCGCCGCTGCCTTCATAACCGATGCTGCCGGTCGTCGGTGCGAGTAACAGCAGGGCATCCATTGCGCCCGGGTCGAAAGCACCGGCCAGCCGCGTGAAATTGGGTTTGACGCCATCGAGCCAGAGCGTGTCCGAATTGACCAGAAAGAACGACCCGTCGCCTAATTGTGGCAAAGCCTTGGCGATGCCGCCGCCGGTACCGAGGAGCGCGCCGCGCTCATCCGAAATGACGATCTCCGGCTTGCCTCGCTTTGCCAGGTAACGCTCCAGCGCATCGGCAAGATAATGCACATTCACGACCGCGCGCTTCACCCCGGCGGCGGCGAGACGATCGAGCGAGTAATCGATCAGCGCCTTGCCGCCGACTTCAACAAGCGGCTTGGGAATGACGCCGTTATAGGGGCGCATGCGCGTGCCGAGGCCTGCGGCCAGCACGATCGCGCATTTCGGCACCGTCGATTGCTCAAGCACAGCCATCGCCCCAGCCCCCCGGCCCTCGCCGCACTGCCGCGCCGCGATTCGCGCCATCATACCCCTTTCGGAGCCGGCACGTTGGCGGCATACCACCCCTTGAGCGACGCCAGCGCCGGATGGGCGAGCGAGCGCTGCAAATACCGCCATAGGCGGGGAATATGGCGCAGGTATTGCGGTTTGCCGTCGCGCCGGTCCAGCCGGGCGAAAATGCCGAGAATTTTAGTCGCCCGCTGGGCGGCCAAAGTTGCGTAGAGCAGCACAAAATCTGCCGGTTCGAAGCGATCGTCGCCGCCCTGGCGTGCGCGCACATAGCGGCTGAGCAGCGTCACTTCCAGTTCTTCCGGCACGTCGACGCGGGCATCCTGCAACAGCGAGGCAACGTCATAGGCGGCCGGGCCGATCACCGCATCCTGAAAGTCGAGCACGCCGATGCGGGCAATGTCCGCCCGGTCGGCGAGCCACATCAGGTTGGGAGAATGGTAATCGCGCAGCACCCAGGTCGCGGGGGCCGCGATGGCGGGCGCCAACGCCTCGCGCCACAAAGCCACGAAATCCGCGCGCCCTTTGTCGCTCACCGGCGCTTTGACCGACGGAAGATACCAGTCGAGCAGCAACTCTGCTTCGATCAAAAACGCTTCCATGTCGTAGCGCGGCAGCCGATAGTCGTTATTCGACGCCACCGGCAATGTCTCCGGCAAGCGGCGGCGGTGCAGGGAGATCAGCACATCGACCGCGGTTTCATAACGCTCCTTGATCGGCGCCGGCGGATCGCCTTCAACGACGCGCTCGTCGCGGAGGTCCTCCATGAGGACCAGGCCGTGGTCGGTGTCAGCGCGCAAAATCGCCGGCGTCGAAAGGCTGCGTTTGTGCAGGGCGGCAGCGAGTGAGACGTAGGGAATCGTGTTCTCGGCCAGATGCGCAATGGCGCTGTAGGGCTTGCCGTCGCGCACCGGCGGACCGTCGGGCTGCGGCGACGCATTCATCAGCACCACGGTCCGCTCGTCGAGCGTCAGCCGCTCGAAGATGCGCGTTGAGGCGTCCCCCTGCATGCGCAGGCGTTTCGCCTCGCCGAAGCCGGACTTATCCAGAAAGGCGCGCACATGGCTGATGCGTTCGGCGCGCCTGGCGAACGAACCATAGCCGGTATAGCGCACATGCCGCACGTCGACGCCCGTTGCGGGCGCCAACGTGAAACTGATGTCAAGCCGGCTGGGCGGCAATAGACCGGCAGCCCGATCGGGCCATTCCATCAGCACGACGGTTTCTTCCGCCAGATCGTCGAACCCGATCTCGGACAATTCGCTGGCGCTGGAAAGGCGATAGAGGTCGGCGTGCACAAGCGTGAAACGCGGCAGCTCATAGCTCTGCAGCAATGTGAAGCTCGGGCTTGGCACGTCGACCGTGTCGTCGGCGGCGAGATAGCGGATCAGCGCGCGCGCAAACGTGGTCTTGCCGGCGCCGAGGTCGCCCGACAAGGTGACGAGGTCGCCGGGTTCCAGCGCACAGGCGATGTCGGCGGCGAAGCGCGCCGTCGCCTGCTCGTTAGGCAAATTCACGAACAAGCTCGCGCCACCCGTGTTGCTTAGAAGCATCGCGGCATTCCGCACATGAATTCCTGAAAGCGCATGGGGAGCCTTGAAAAACCAGATCG
>JASHVN010000063.1 GCA_030044555.1 Xanthobacteraceae bacterium
ATGCTGCCGGCCGCGCTCGGCACCCATGCGCGCGGCTCCACCATCCGACCGGCGAGCTTTTGCGGCGTCTATGCGCTCAAGCCGACCTTCGGCGCCATCAATCGCCAGGGCGCGTTTTCGATGGCTTACAGCATGGACCATCTCGGCGTGTTCGGCGGCACGCTCTCGGACATGTGGATCACGGCACGCTTCATCGCTGGTGAAGCCGGCGGCGACCCGTCGCACCCGGGCCTCTACGGCGCGCCCCGCCCGCCGACGCCGCGCCAGCCTGCACGCGTTATTCGCCTCGACACCGCCGGATGGCCCGCGGCCGAACCGGCCGCAAAAGAAGCATTCGAACGATTCCTGGTGCGGCTCGCCGCGGCCGGTGTTGAGATCATCACGCGGCGCGACGATCCGGCGATCGAAGCCTATGAGGCCGCCCACGAGCGTTCGCCGCAGCTTTGGGCCAACCTCTACCGGTACGAGATGCGCTGGCCGATGCTGCAGTACCGCGAGCGCCATCGCGACAAACTGCCGCCGCGCCTGCTCAAGGGTATCGAGGACGGCATGCATATCGGGCATGACACCTATCGGGCGGCGCTGATCGAGCGCGAGAATTTCCGCGCCATGCACGATGCGCTGGCGCAGCGCACCGATGGCTTCATCACCCTGTCATCGCCCGGCCCGGGGCCGATCGGCATGGATCAGGGCAGCGCCATTTTCAATGAAGCATCCTCGATCCTCGGCGCGCCGGCCCTGAACCTGCCGCTGCTGGCGGTCGATCAGGCGCCAGTCGGGGTTCAGTTGCTCGGGCGCTGGCACGGCGACGAGAGCCTCACCGCACTCGCACGATGGCTCGCCGAAACGCATTTTGGCAGGCCCGCATAGGCAATTCGTCGCTGGCACCGCTGACGGATTGCAGCTAACATTTTTGTGTTTTCGCGCTGCGAGGGGAGAAGGCTATGCGCCGGATGATCGGTCTGTTGGCGTTGTTGCTCCTGGCGCTGCCGGCCGGCGGGCGAGCTGAAGCATCGCCGCAAGGTAAGCGCATCCTCGTACTCGCCACCTCCAACAGCAATCCATACATCGGCGCCTGGACCTCCACGTTCGCCAGGCTGGCGACGGCGGCCGGTATGCAGGTGACAAACCTCAGCGCCAACTACGACGCTGCCGTGCAGTCGCAGCAGCTCGACGACGGCCTCGCGCAAAAGTACGACATGATCGTCCTCTGCTACGTTAACGATCAGGCCGTCGTACCGGCGCTCACCCGCGCCAAGGCAGCGGGCATTCCGATCATCCTGTTTGCAACGCCGATGGAAAAAGAACGGGAGGATCTCTGGACCTCCTATATCGGCACCGAGAACGCCGATCTCGGCCGGCTTGCCGGCGAGGAATTGGTCAAGGGCCTCGCAGCGGAAGGCAAGACAAGCGCGAAAGTCGTCGCCGTCACCGGCTCGACGCAGCAGATCAACGTCAAGGCGCGCATGGATGCCTTCAAGGCGGTGCTGGCGCAACATCCCGGCATCGCGCTGGTGGACACCGAGGACGGCAAATGGAACACCGCAGTGTCTGAGAAAGTCACGGGCCAGCTTCTGGTGCGCTTCAGCGGTCAGGGCGGCATCGACGGCATTTTCGACATGGCCGACAATCAGGCCACCGGCTCGATCAATGCCGTCGAGTCCGCCGGCGTCCCGCTCGGCGTCGCCAACAAGGGCATCGTGGTCGTCGGCAGCAACTGCATGAAAGACGGCATCGTTCACATCCGCTCCGGCGAGCAATACGGCACCGCGACGCAAATTCCGACCGAGGAAGCGACGTTTGCCGCCAAACGGGTCACCGCCTATTTCAACGGCGACAAGCTGAAAAAATACGAGATCATTCCGGTGTACGGCATCACCAAGGACAACGTCGACCAGTTCGCCGCAGGCTGTTCGTATTAAGGCCGATGCCTGTCCTCGCCATTGACGGGGTCACCAAGCGGTTCGGCCCGAATGCGGTTCTCAAAGATGTTAGCCTCGCGCTCGATGCGCACGAAGTGCGCGCCGTCTGTGGCGAGAACGGCGCCGGCAAGAGCACGCTGGTCAAGGTCATCACCGGGCTTTATGCGCCCGACGAAGGCGCCGTGTGCGTCGATGGCACACCGGTCGTCATTACCAGCCCGCAGCACGCCCAGGAGCTTGGCATCGCGCTAGTGGCGCAGGAGCTGAGCCTCGCGCCCGCCCTCTCCGTGCTCGACAACATCTGGCTGGGCAATCGCAAAGTGCCGCTGTTGCATCGTCGCCAAGAGCTGCGCGCGCGTGCGCGAGCCGCGCTCGACAAGCTCGGTCTGAATGATCTCGCGCTCGACACGCCGGCCTCGGCGCTGAGCATCGGACGCCGCCAGCTCGTCGAGATCGCCCGCATGCTGACGCGCGACGCCCGCGTTTTTATTCTCGACGAGCCGACGGCAACGCTGTCGGACGTCGAAATCGAGCGCATCTTTGCGGCGCTGCGCGCTCTCAAGGCCGAAGGCAAATCGGTCATCTACATTACCCACCGGCTCGGCGAGGTCTTCGAGATCTGCGACAGCGTCTCGGTGCTGCGCAACGGCGATCTGGTCGGCACCCGGCGCACCAATGAAATCGATCGCGGCACGCTGATGCAGATGATGCTCGGCCGCAGCCTCGGAGAAATGTATCCGGCATGGGAGAGCAGTCCCGGCGACCCGATGCTGATGGTGAAGGACCTCCACGTGCCGCCGCTGGTCCGTGGTTTCGATCTGACCGCCGAGCGCGGCACGGTGACCTGTCTCGCCGGTCAGGTCGGCTCCGGGGCCATTACCGTGCTGCGGGCGCTTGCCGGCCTCACGCCCGGCGCCAGCGGCGAGGCCAGCATCAGCGGCAAGCCGATGCGGCTGCGCACTGTGGCGCGGGCCCAAGCCGCCGACGTCAAGTTCATCTCCGAAGACCGCGCCGGTGAGGGCATCTTTCTGCGGCTTACGGTCGGGCAGAATCTGATCGCCACCAAGCTCAAGGACCACACCGCGTTCGGCTTGCTGGCGCGGCGCGGCCTGCGGGCCACCGCAGCGAGCCTTGCCGCCGCGGTTGGCGTCGACCGCAAGCGGCTGCATTCGCCGGCCGACGAGTTGAGCGGCGGCAACCAGCAAAAGCTTGCGTTCGGCCGCTGGATCGGCGGCGACCGGCCCGGCGTGCTGTTGATGAACGAGCCGACCCGCGGCGTCGATGTCGGCGCCCGGGCCGAGATCTACCGCCTGATCCGGCAATTCTGCGACCGCGGCTATTGCGTAGTGATGGCCTCTTCAGACATCGAGGAAGTGCTCGGCATGGCCGATGTCGTGGTCAGCATGTATCGGGGCCGTCAGGTGGCACGATATCGGCGCGGCGAAACCGACATGCAGCGCATACTTGCCGACATCACGCATCCGGCCGCAGCATGACCGAGCTCACCTTCCCCGCTGTGCTGCGCCGCGGCCTGCCCCGCGCCCGCTACATCGCGCTCGCTGTCCGCCTCGCCGCGGCGGCGGCGATCGCAATCTACGCGCTGACCACGCCGGGTTTCCTCACATTGCTGAGCGCCAATGCGCTGTTCACGGCGATCTCGTTTGTCGGCTGCGTCGCCGTCGGCATGACATTCATCACGCTGACCGGCAACATCATGTCGCTGGCGATCGGCGCCACTGTGTCGGCGTCGGCGCTAATCTTTCTCGCCTGCCTGTCGCTCGGTATCCTGCCGGCGATCTTGGTCGCACTGCTGTTCGGGGTCGTCATTACCGGGGCACAGGGCTTTTTGGTCGGGCATCTCCGCGCCAATCCGATTCTTGTCAGCGTCGCCGCGCTGTCGCTTCTCCTGGGCGGCGCCGCTTTTGTCACCGGCGGGCACCACATCTATCCGAGCGGAGCGGGTCTCGAAATCTTCAAGGACCGTTTCGCCGGCATCCCGATCGATGCGTGGTGCTTCTTCACCACTGTCGCTGTCGGACAATTCATCCTGTCATGGACGCGGATCGGCCGGCTCATGACCATGGTGGGCAGCAACGTCCGCGCCGCGACTGCAGCCGGCGTGTCGACAACGGCGACTGTCACGGCGGCGTATGTGATCGCCGGCGCCTGCGCTTCGATTTCCGGCATCCTGCTCGCGGCGCGCTACGGCTCGGGCGACATGGAAATCGGCGTCGGCTACGACTACACGGCCATCGCCGCGGTGCTGGTCGGCGGCACCGGGATTGCGGGCGGCTCCGGCTCGACATTGCGCACGCTCGTCGGCGTCATTGTCATATCCGTCATCGAAGTGGTGCTGCTGCTGCGCGGCTTCAGTGAGCAATTGCAATACCTGATCACCGGCCTGCTGGTTCTCTGCGTCATCATGCTGCACACGCTCGGAGAGCGGCGATGACATTCGGAAATGCCGTGCAACGCCTGTTCGCTCCCTCGGCACGGCCGTTCACGATCGTGGTTGGCACCATTATCGTGCTCGGGCTGTTCGACCGTGGCACCGGCTATTTCTTCAGCATCGGCACCGTTTTTAGCGTCATGCAATTGTTTGCCACGCTCGGGCTGGTGGCGCTTGGTCTCGGACTGTCGATGTTGATCCGCGAGTTTGACTTGTCGGTGTCCGGCATGGTCGGTCTCGCCGGATGCATTGCGGTGCTGACCGGCGCTAGCAATCCATGGCTCGGCGCTGCCCTTGGCGTCGCCGCCGGCCTTCTCGGCGGGCTGATTCAGGGCCTCATCATGACGCGGCTGAATCTCAGTTCGGTCGGCGTCACGCTGGGAGGCCTGCTGACCATGCAAGGCCTCACCTACGTGCTGACCGATAATCAGACCATCAGCTATCCGAAGATCGCGGTGCCGCTCGGGCTCAATGCGCCGCTTGCCGGGCTGTTCTCGCTGCGCAGTGTGGTGGCACTGGCCGTGTTCGCGATCGCTGCGCTGGCGATGCGCTACACCCGCCTCGGCCGCGACGTGATCGCGACCGGCAGCGATCGGCGCGCGAGCCGCATTGCCGGCCTCAACACCGACCGGGTCGTCATCAGCGTGTTCGCCGCGTCGGGCGGCTCATCAGCACTGGCCGGCGTGCTGCTCAGCTACAGCCTCGGCGCCGCCTCGCCGGTGGCACTGTCCGACGTGCTGGCACCGGCAGCGGCCGCGGCGATCGTCGGCGGCGTCTCCGTGATTGGCGGCCGGGGCAGCCCAATGGGCATTGCCGCCGGCGTGCTGACGCTATGCATTTTGAGTTCGGGACTGAGCGCGATCGGCGTGGCGCCCTACGTCCATGATCTCGTCACTGGCGCGATCCTGCTCGTCATCGCCATTCTCGATGCACCCGATCTGGCGCAGCGCATCACCACGTGGCAGTTCGACCGGGCCGAGCGCCAACGCAACGCGCTCAAGGGGGCCTCATCATGAGTTCACAGGCGCCGGCATCGTACAGTTTTGTGCCGCTGCCCGACCGTGGCCCACTTAAATTTCCCGGTGGTGCCCGCGTGGCGCTGATCTTCACCATCAACATCGAATACTGGGAGCCGTTGCGGCCCGGTCAGAAGGAGCCGCTATTCGCGGGCGGACCGGCGACCATTCCGCATGCGCTGCCCGGCGACGTACTCGACACCGCCAACTGGACCTGGCGCGAATACGGCCAACGCGTCGGCATCTGGCGGCTGATGGATGCGTTTGACGCCGCCGGCATCGCGCCGTCCTGCACCTGTAACGGCATGATCATGGTGGAGC
>JASHVN010000486.1 GCA_030044555.1 Xanthobacteraceae bacterium
ATAGGTGTCGTGCATGAAATCCTTGCGCAACGCCGGCAGCGCGGTGGCGGCGCGCGCCGCGCGCAAATGATCGAGGCTGCCCTGGAAGGAGGGAGCGTCGGTCAAGACCGAAAGGCACGTGGCGCCGCCGGCCTCATAGGCAGCGGCGAGCGCCGGTGGATCGAAGTTCGGCCGGATCAATCCCTTGGACGGGCTCGCCTTCTTGATCTCGGCGATGAGCGCAAATTCTCCCGCCCCAAGCCGCCGCTCGATGGCGCGCAAAAAGCCGCGCGGGGCAGGCGCAGATTTCGCCTCGCCTTCAACCACGGCAAGCGGGCGCGAGCGCTTGGCGGCAGCGATCTCCTCGCGCTTATAGGCCGCGATCTGCGCCAGAATATCAGCCATCGTTTGACACCACGATCAGCCGATCGAGGCGGCCCTCCGCCTCTCCCGAATCGAGCGAGCGGGCGGCAAGGTGCAGGCCCTCTTTGAGATCCTTGGCCTTGCCGGCGACTACGAGCGCAGCGGCGGCATTGAAGAGCGCCACGTCGCGGAACGGGCCTGGTTTGCCCTCAAGAACGTCTTCCACGGCCCTTGCGTTCGATCCTGCATCGCCGCCGCGCAGCTGCTCAGGCTTCACCCGCGCCAGGCCCACATCCTCCGGTGAAATCTCGAAGCTGCGGATCGTGCCGTTTTCCAATGCAGTCACGCTGGTCGGGCCCGACGTGGTGATCTCATCGAGCCCGTCCGAGCCGTGCACCACCCAAACGCTTTCGGCGCCGAGATTCTTCAACACCTGCGCCAGCGGCTCGGTCCATTGCCGGGAAAACACGCCGACCATCTGCCGCCGCACGCCGGCGGGATTAGAGAGCGGCCCGAGCAGATTGAAGATCGTGCGTGTGCCGAGTTCGACCCGCGTCGGATTGACGTTCTTTGTTGCCGGGTGGTGCGCCGGCGCGAACATGAAGCCGATCCCGGCCTCGCGGATGCAATGAGCGATCTTTTCCGGAGCGAGGTCGATATTGACGCCAAGTGCGGCGAGCACGTCGGCGGCGCCGGAGCGTGACGAAAGCGCCCGATTGCCGTGTTTGGCGACGGGCACGCCGGCGCCCGCCACGATCAACGCCGCGCATGTGGAAATATTGAACGAACCAGAGGCGTCGCCGCCGGTGCCGACCACGTCCACGGCGTCCGCCGGCGCCTCCACGCGCAGCATCTTGGCGCGCATGGCGGTGACCGCGCCGGTAATCTCGTCGACCGTTTCGCCGCGCACCCGCAGCGCCATCAACAGCGCGCCCATCTGCGACGGCGTCGCCTCGCCTGACATCATTTGGCCGAAGGCGCCTGCGGCTTCGTCGCGGCCGAGAGTGGCGCCGGTCGCGACCTTGGCGATGAGCCCCTTGAATGCGTCCGTCACGGCATTCCCCCTAATTGACCCGCGCCGGTTTTCCCCGCCGACGATGCGCTTCTGGCGTCGTTTTTCCTTGATACATTTGCTGTTGCGTATTCGCGCTCGCCTCGCGTCGTCCGGTTGCGACATTCCACGACGCGGCGATGTCGAGAAAATTTTTCAGCATCACGTAGCCGTGCTCGGAGGCAATGCTTTCCGGGTGAAACTGCACCCCGTGGACCGGCAGGCGCGTGTGCGCCAATCCCATCACCAAGCCGTCATCGGTATCGGCGGTGACAGCCAGTTCGCACGGCAGGCTTGCCCGTTCGACCACGAGCGAATGATAGCGCGTCGCATGGAAAGGCGCGTTGATGCCGCGAAAAATACCCTCGCCGCGATGGCGGATCTCCGAAAGCTTGCCGTGCACCGGGATTGGCGCGCGGACAACTTTGCCGCCAAAGGCGTCGCCGATCGCCTGGTGGCCGAGGCAGACGCCAAGGATTGGAATTTTCTGGGAGGCTTGCGCGATCAGATCGAGGCAGATGCCGGCCTCTTTGGGCGTGCACGGGCCGGGCGACAGCACGATGGCGTCGGGATCGGCGGCAATGATTTCGGCGCTCGTGACCTTGTCGTTGCGATGCACGTCGACCTCGGCGCCTAGCTCACCGAGGTAGTGCACCAAGTTGAAGGTGAAACTGTCGTAATTGTCGATGAGTACCAGCATAGCGGCGCACCGTATCTATGCGCCTGGGGGAGGGTCAAGGCGGCCCCGGCGGGTGGTCAAAGCACTGATAAACGCACTAGATTAGCGCTCCTTGAACATGACCGGCAGCGCGGCCCGAGGGCTTTGCGCGAAAGCTCGCACGAAACCTTGCACGAACCATGGAGGTGAGAGGCATGATCTGGCGCGGATTTTCTGTGTTGGTGGGGATTGCCGTTTCACTATGTGTCGTTCTGCCGGTCGCTGCCGAGGCGCAAAACTATCCCACGCGGCCGATCCGTCTCATCGTGCCATACCCGCCCGGAGGGCCCACCGACGTCGTAGCGCGCATCCTGGCGGGCAGCCTGTCGGCAAGGCTCGGGCAAACCATGGTCGTCGATAATCGTCCGGGCGGCGCCGCCGGCACGGTCGGCAGTCATGTGGTCGCTGGCGCTGACCCCGACGGCTATACGCTCCTTCTCAACCAGGCCGGCTCGCTGACCATCGCACCGTCGCTCTACACGCTCGATTATGATCCGCTGAAAGCCTTTGCGCCGATCGGCATTGTCGCCGCGAGCCCGGAAATCTTCACCATCAATCCGTCGGTCCCGGCCAAATCGCTGGCGGAATTTATCGCCTATGCGAAGAACAATCCCGGAAAGATCAATTTCGGCACGCCCGGCGCCGGCACCCTGCCGCATCTTTTGGGCGCGCAATTGCAGCTTGCCGCCAACATCAAGATCACCGACGTACCCTATCGGGGCGCCGGGCCGGCGGTCGTTGATCTGCTCGGCGGACAGGTTCAGATGATGATCGACAGCAGTTCAGTGCTGCTCACGCACATCCAGTCCGGAAAAGTGCGGGCGCTTGCGGTCACCAGCGACCACAGGCTTGCGCAGCTGCCGAATGTACCGACATTTGCCGAGGCCGGTTATCCGCAGCTGACCGAAAGCCTGTGGACCGGACTGCTGGCCCCTGCGGGAACGCCGGCTCCGATCATCCAAAAGCTCAACGCTGCGCTCAACGCCAGTCTGAAGACGCCGGACGTATTGAAAGCCTATCAACGGCTCGACGTCGAAACCAAAATCGTGACGCCTGCCGAGCTTGCTTCGTTCATGGCGACCGAGACCCATAAGTGGGCGGATGTCATCAAGCAGGCAGGCATAAAGGCCCAGTAGAACACAAAGATCCAATAGAACCGGAGAGGTTTAGCGCGACGCGACCAGGGCGCTAGCGACCGGTTGCGGCAACCGGTCCGTTGTCACGATCCGCACTTGGCGCGCTTCGCCGAAGGGATACTTCGCGTCGCGCAGACAAGCCGCCTCGAAATACGGCCACTCGTTCTTTGAACATGACGTGCCGAGCGCCCGTGCGTCGACCCGGTCGCCTTTTGCGCCAAGGACCGGCGCGTGCGCCTGCACCTGGGTGAGACCCGGCAATGTGATGATGGCGGCGGCGATGAGTGCGGCAGCGACCGCGTATATGATTTTCATCATGGCTGTACCCCCCTGTCTGCGGCTGGTCCCGAGTCCGGGTCGGCAGCCTCTGAGCATTAGTCGCGGCTGGGCTTTCGGAGGTTTGATCGCGGAGAGAAAAATATGAACCAGGACGCGATCTGATCGTTTGCCATTAGTGCGTTGATATCATGGGTAAATTTCGTTTGTGCGGCATCAGATCACGGGCTTCCTCCCGCGTCTGCAGTGCGCGCTTGCGGTCATCTCGCCCGCAAGCTAGACCGCCTGCATGTCGCGCACCGCGCTTTTTGCCGGATCGTTCGATCCGATCAC
>JASHVN010000487.1 GCA_030044555.1 Xanthobacteraceae bacterium
GATCCTAGCATTCGCAGCCGGCTTCGGCAGGCTCTCATGCGAATGGTTGAATCAATCAAGCGACCACTAACGCTGTTGATTTCAAAGCTCGCGCGCGCATTAGCGAAGCGTCAATCCTGACCGCGGAATTGACCGCGGTGGCGCCGATACGCACCGGACATAACTCAATTTTCAGGGTGCCGCGGGTACGCAGGTACAGCTAAATGCTACCGCGGCATTCACGCTCTTCGCTCGGCGGGGGAAGCGATCAAATGCGCATCCAGCAGCTGGTCTGGAACAATCGATCCGGTTGGACCGCCGCCAGCGCCGCTTCGGCGCAAACGTCCCTCGTCGCCTATTTCGGCACCCGCGAGGCGCTGTGCTCGGGCGCGCGCTTTGACGAGCTGCGCGCCATGTTTCCCGCGGCTCACATCCTGGGCTGCAGCACCGGCGGACAGATCAACAACGACGACGTGAACGACGATGAAATTGTCGCCGCCGCCATCAGTTTCGGCGCGACGCGGCTGCGGCTGTGGCGGCAGGAGATCGGCGAAGCGGGCCAATCGCGCGCATGCGGCGAGCTCATCGGCCGGGCGCTCGCGGCTGACGATCTCGCCGGCGTGTTCGTGTTGTCGGATGGCTTGAACGTCAACGGCAGCGAACTCGTTGCCGGCATCAGCAAGGTCATCGGCGCGAACATTCCGTTGACCGGCGGACTGGCTGGCGACGGCGCCGATTTCAAGGAGACGCTGGTCGGTGGGGATTGCGCTCCGCGTCCGCGCGTCATCGCGGGACTCGGATTTTATGGGCCGGCCATACGGGTCGGGCACGGCAGCGCCGGCGGCTGGGATCAGTTCGGCCCGCGGCGGCAGGTCACGCGTTCGGACGGCAACGTGCTGTTTAAACTTGATGGCGAGCCGGCACTCGATCTCTATGAGCGCTATCTCGGCCCGGAGGAATCGCAGGGCCTGCCCGGTTCGGCGCTGCTGTTCCCGATCCAGGTGTACGATCTGCAGCGTCCGGACAGTGCGGTGGTGCGCACGGTGCTCGCCGTCGACCGCGACAGCCGCTCGATGACGTTTGCCGGCGACGTGCCGCAAGGCTGGACGGCGCAATTGATGCGCGGAAGCCTTGATCGCCTGGCGGCTGGTGCGGCGGACGCGGCGCGGCAGGCAAGGAGCCGCCTGGATGCCAAAGACGCCAAAGACGCCAAAGAAGGCGACCAGCGCTTCTCCATTCTCATCAGCTGCATCGGCCGCCGGCTGCTAATGGGCCAGCGCACTATCGAGGAAGTGGAGGCGGTGGGCGCGGAACTCGGCGCCGCGACGCCGCGGCTCGGCTTTTACTCCTACGGCGAGATTTCGCCGCACGCCAAATCCGGCGTCTGCGAGCTTCACAATCAGACGATGACCGTGACGACTTTGACCGAGGTCGCCTGAAGTCCGGTTGCTAGAGCACGATCCCGAGACGTGGACGCCGGTTCTCGGAAAAGATCATGCTCAAACAATAAGCCAGGGCGGAATGACGATGGTGAACAAGCTTCTTGCGCAACAGATCACCAAGGCGACCGACCTTGAAGGGTCGGTCGACCTGGAAAAGCTGTACGCCCTGGTCGGCGCTGCCTACGAGGATCTTGACCGCGATCGCCGGCGCACCGACCGCTCGATGTCGCTGATGATCGAGGAGCTTGATGCGGTCCAGCGCAACCTCGAGCAGACGGTGGTCGAGCGCACCAAGGAGCTGTGGGCGCGCGAGGCGGAATTGCAGGCGCAAAACCTGCGCTTCGATGCCGCCCTGTCCAACATGTCACAGGGCCTGACGATGTACGATGCCGATGCGCGGCTCGTCATCTGGAACCGGCGCTTCGCCTCCATGTATCACTACAATGCCGGCGAAATCCGGCGCGGCATGACCGTACACGAAATGGTCAGGTTGCGGGTCAAGAACGGCACGTTCATCGGCAATCCCGACTATTACGCCGATACGCTGATCGCCAGGATCAAGGTCGGGCAGGCGATCAGCCAGTTCGCCGAACTGGACGACGGCCGGACCATCGCCATCACGCGACAGGCCATGCCGGGCGGCGGCTGGGTTGCGACCCACGAAGACGTCACCGAGCGGCGGCAGGCGGAGATGAAGATCGCCCATATGGCGCGTCACGACGCGCTGACCGATCTTCCCAACCGCGTGCTGCTGCGCGAGCGGTTGAGCGAGGCGCTGGCGCTGGTGGCGCGCGGCCAGCGGCTGGCGGTGCTCTATCTCGACCTCGACCAGTTCAAGAACGTCAATGACTCGCTCGGCCATCCGACCGGCGACGAACTCCTACGGATGATCGCCGGCAGGCTGCGCGGCTGCGTGCGCGAAACCGACACGATCTCGCGGGTCGGCGGCGACGAGTTTTTCATTATTCAGACGGGCATCAGCGATGCGACCGATGCGGAGCGGCTGGCGCGGCGCCTTGCCGACGCCGTCCGGGTGCCCTGCGATCTGCATGGCCACGTTGTCATGATCGATGCCTCCATCGGCATCGCGCTCGCGCCGACGGACGGCCGCGACGCCAACGAACTTCTCAAGAACGCCGACATGGCCATGTACGGCGCCAAGGCCGACGGCCGCGGCGTCTATAGGTTCTTCCAGGCGAACATGGACGCCCGCATGAAGGAGCGGCGGACGCTCGAACTGGCTTTGCGCGCAGCGCTCGATGGCGGCCAGTTCGAACTCTACTATCAGCCGGTGCTGA
Source organism: Xanthobacteraceae bacterium (assembly GCA_030044555.1). Taxonomy (GTDB): domain Bacteria; phylum Pseudomonadota; class Alphaproteobacteria; order Rhizobiales; family Xanthobacteraceae; genus BOG-931. Next base: position 2,720 of record JASHVN010000487.1, read on the forward strand.
ACCTGGATACCGGCGCGGTGCGCTGTTGCGAGGCGCTGCTGCGCTGGCGCCATCCCGAGCGCGGCATGGTGTCACCGGTCGAATTCATTCCGGTCGCCGAGGAGATCGGCTTGATCGTGCCGCTCGGCGAGTACGTCATCAGGCAGGCTTGCAAGGACGCCGCGCAATGGCCCGACGACATCTGTGTCGCCGTCAATCTTTCGCCGACGCAATTGGCGAGCAAAGCGCTGCTGTCGGTCGTGCTTGGCGCGCTGGCCGCGTCAGGCTTGCCGCCGCATCGGATGGAGCTTGAGATCACCGAAGCCGTGCTGATGCAGAACAGCGAGGCGACGTTGCGCACGCTCCACCAGCTGCGCGAACTGGGGATTCGCATCTCCATGGACGATTTCGGCACCGGCTATTCGTCGTTGAGCTATCTGCGCAGCTTTCCGTTCGACAAGATCAAGATCGACCGCTGCTTCATCAAGGGATTGGGCGACAGTTCCGAGGCCGATGCCATCGTCCAGGCGGTCGCCGGACTGGCCGACAGCCTCGGCATGACCACGACGGCGGAAGGCGTGGAGACGCACCAGCAGCTTGATCTCGTCCGCACCCTCGGCTGCACCGACGTGCAGGGATTTTTCTACAGTCCCCCGGTGCCGGTGCGCGATCTGGCAATCATCCTGGCCAAGCCGCCTGCGGCCAAGCAGTCAGCCGCCAAGCAGCCAGCAACCAAGGTTGTCGCCGCGTGATCGCTGTTATTCGGCCGCTGCGCTTTTCATTTGCGGCGCGTCCTGTTCCATGTCCCGCCGGATGCGCACGGCCTGCGAAGTCTCATCGAGCGCCACGTCCGCCGCTTTGACGAATTCGCCTGCGGCGACATCACGCAAGAGCTTGACGTGGCCGGCAAGTCCGATCGGCAGGGCGCCGAGCGCAAGGCTGCGCGCGGCCGGAATGAGCTTGGCATAGACGGTGTAGCCGCCTTCGCCATCGAGCATTTCGCCGGCTTTGAGTGCGCGCTTGGCGACGGCGACCGCATCGCCGCGCCAGGCGCGACAGCTTCCGGTCGGTTCGCCGCGCAGCGCGATATTGAGCACGGAGATCGATAATTCCAGACCGATGAGATGAAACGGCTTGTACATCGCCGCATAGCGGCCGCTCGGATCGGTCGGCAGCCCGTATTGTTTGAAGCAGGCGGCGGCGTAATCGTTTTGCGCCCGGAACACCACGTACACGCCCCAGCGCAGGTCGCGCGGCACCGGCGAGCCGTCGCGTTTAAGCGACGAGATCACTTCCACGAAACCGTCGCCCGCAAGTGCGCCGCCCAAAGCGTGCGGCCGCAATACGCTCGCGAGCGCGTCGGCCCCGCACGGCGGAAAACCTAATCCATCGTGCGGCACATCGAGATCGCAGGCGTTGGCGACCGCCGCCATCTCGATCGCCGACTTGGTGCCGTCGAGAAACGAGTTGAACATCTGCGAGTTCATGCCGGCCGCCCGCGCGTCTTCGGCGGTCAAGCCATAATGATCCCAGACGCCGTCGGGCGTGACGGTGTGATAGGCCGGTAGATATTTGGTGCCTTTGCCCGCGGCCGTAACGC
>JASHVN010000488.1 GCA_030044555.1 Xanthobacteraceae bacterium
TCTGCTTTTTCGTGCACCCGCGCGCTTACGCGGTTGCTGTCGCGTCATCTAGACCTTGAGCATGATCTTTTCCGAAAACCGGTTTTCCACTTTTCGGGATCATGCTCGAGCGTTGGCAAAATCTTGCTTGTGCCAACATCTTGCTTGTGCCGAAATCTTGCTTGTGCACTTGGACTTGTCAACAATAGCAGCCATGCAGGAACAATCAGGCTCAACGTCGCAATCACCGGCACGAGGCACGGCCGGCGAAGTTTTGGCCGTATTCTTGCGGCTCGGCGTTAGCTGCTTCGGCGGACCGATTGCGCATCTCGGTTATTTCCACGACGAATTTGTCGCACGCCGCAAATGGCTCGATGAAAAGACCTACGTCGATCTCGTGGCACTGAGCCAGTTCCTGCCCGGGCCGGCCTCGAGCAAGGTCGGCATCGCCATCGGCCTGTCACGGGCCGGCTATCTCGGCGCGCTGGCGGCGTGGACCGGCTTTACGCTGCCTTCGGCGATCGCGCTCGTCCTGTTCGGCTATGGGGTCGGCGCGCTCGGCAATGCGCTGCGCAGCGGCTGGGTGCACGGGCTGATGGTCGCCGCGGTGGCGGTCGTGGCGCAGGCGGTGCTGATCATGATGCGCTCGCTCACCCCCGATCGCGAGCGCGCCACCTTGGCGGTGGTGGCGGCGGCCATCGTCATGGTGCTGCCGACGTCGGTCGCCCAGATCGGCGCCATCGTTCTCGGCGCCATTGTGGGTCTCGTCTTCTTTCGCACCGCGCCGCCGGCCGGTCAGGTCAGCCTGCCGCATCCGGTCAGCCGCGGCACCGCCATCGCGGCCATCGTCGCCTTCTTTGCCATCCTGCTGATATTGCCGCTTGTCGTCGTTGCCGTCCCGAGCCACGCGCTGCAATTGTTCGATGTCTTTTATCGCGCCGGATCTCTGGTGTTCGGCGGCGGCCATGTGGTGCTGCCGCTGCTGCAGACCGCTTTGGTGCCGCGCGGCTGGGTGAGCAACGATGCGTTCCTCGCCGGCTACGGCGCGGCGCAAGCGGTGCCCGGCCCGCTCTTTACCTTCTCGGCCTATCTCGGCACGGTGATGGGGCCGGCACCGAACGGATGGATCGGCGCGATCCTGTGCCTGGTCGCCATGTTTCTCCCCGCCTTCCTGTTGGTGATCGGCCCGCTGCCGTTCTGGAACGACTTGCGGCGGCGCTCCTGGGCGCAGGGAGCGTTGCGCGGCGTCAATGCCGCCGTCGTCGGCATTCTGCTGTCGGCGCTTTATAATCCGGTGTGGACGTCAGGGATTACCAAGCCGAGCGATTTTGCGCTCGGCGTCGCCGCCTTCCTGCTGCTCTTCATGTGGAAGACGCCGCCCTGGCTGGTGGTGGTTTTCTGCGCGCTTGGCGCCGAGGCGCTGTCGCTGCTGCCGCTCGCACATTAAGCCGCACAGTCACGGAGCCACTCAGTCAGGGAGCCGCTCAGTCACGCCACATTCGCCGCATGGTGCCATCCTTGCGGTCTATTCCACGCTTCCGTACTATCAGGTGGGATATAACGAATGGCCCGCATAGGAGACAAGTAGATGAAACCCGGCTTCGGATTGATACGATCGACGCGCAATGGACCGTTATTGCTTGGCGCCATGCTCGCAGCGACAAGTCTGGCGTTGGCGCCGATCAGGCCGGCTTGCGCCGCCGGTACGGTCAATGTTCTTTACGCCGGTTCGCTGGTGAATCTGATGGAGCACGGTGTCGGCCCCGCCTTTGACAAGGCCACAGGCAACCAGTTTCAAGGCTATGCGGGCGGCTCGGTTGGGCTTGCCAACCAGATCAAGGGCAAGCTGCGCAAGGGCGACGTCTTCATCAGCGCCAATCCGAAAGTGAACACGGGCCTGATGGGCGCCGCCAATGGAAATTGGGTGAGCTGGTACGTCGCGTTTGCGCAATCCCCGCTTGTTATCGGCTACAACGCGTCGAGCAAATTCGCCGCCGATTTCAAGAGCAAGCCCTGGTATCAGGTGCTCCAAGAGCCGGGAATCAAGATCGGCCGCACCGACCCCAAGCTCGATCCCAAGGGGGCGCTTACCCTCACGCTGATGAAGCAGGCCGAAACCTTCTACAAGAGCCCCGGTCTGTCGCAGAAGGTACTTGGCGCGCCTGACAATTCGGCGCAGGTGCTGCCGGAGGAGACGCTGGTCGGGCGGCTGCAATCGGGCCAGCTCGATGCCGGCTTCTTCTATTCGACGGAAACCTCCGACGCTAAAATTCCGGCGCTGAGCCTGCCGCCTCAAATTGCCCCCAAGGCGGTCTACACCGTCGCCATCCTGCACGATGCGCCCAACGCCGCCGGCGCCGATCAATTCGTCGCCTACCTGCTTGGGAGCGACGGGCAGAACCTGTTAAAAGAGCACGGCCTGACGCTGCAGAAAATGTCTGTCTCGGGCGACGCCAGCGCCATGCCGCAAGACATCAAGGCGATCGTCGGCAAGGCCAAATAACGAGCCAAGCGATGTCAACAAGTGATACCAACAAGCGACGCCAACACGTGACGCCAAAGTGACGAGCCAAAGTGACGAGCCAGGTGACGGGCAAGGTGACGGGGCAAGGTGACGGGGCAAGGTGACCAAGCAAAGTGACGCGCCGTATTCCAGCACCGCTTCCCTGGCTCGCCGGGCTGCTGGCGATCTATCTGATTGCCCCGCTGATCGCGGGCGCACAGCAGGCCGGGCTCGCCGATTGGCACGCGGTCGATACGGCGGCGCTGCTTCGCGCCTCCGTGGTTTCGATTGCCAGCGCGTCGACGGCGACGCTGATCATCGCGCTCGGCGGCATTCCGCTCGGCTATGTGCTGGCGCGCATGCCGGGCCGCGCCATGGCGACGCTCGGCTTTCTGGTTCAGCTGCCGCTGGCGCTGCCGCCGCTCGCCAGCGGCATCCTGCTCTTGTTTCTTGTCGGCTATAGCGCGCCGATCGGCCGGCTCACCTCCGGCGCGCTCACCGATTCCTTCGCCGGCATCGTGGTTGCCGAAGTCTTCGTCGCTGCGCCGTTTCTGATCATCGCGGCGCGCTCGGCGTTTGCGTCGATCGATCCGGTCCTGGAAGACGTCGCCGCAACCCTCGGCCGCGGACCGCTTTACGTCTTCTTCCGCGTCACCGCGCCGATCGCCTGGCCGACCATTTTATCCGGACTGCTGCTCGCGTGGCTGCGCGCCTTCGGCGAATTCGGCGCGACCGTGATGGTCGCCTATCACCCCTACTCGCTGCCGGTTTACACCTATGTGGCTTTCGGGTCGCAAGGCCTTCCGGCGATGCTGCCGGTGCTGCTTCCCGCTCTCGTGCTGGCGCTGGTGGTCATGCTGCTGAGCGGCTTCGCCGACGCGCGCGGATACAGGCGCTACCCTGCTTCAGCTCTGGAAGAGCTGCCGCGTGCTGCGGCTGCGCCCGTCGCTTACGCTGCGGCCAAAGCCGACGCCGCCGATCTGGCGCTCAAACTCCAACGCCAGCTCGGCGGCTTTCATCTCGACGTTGCCTGGTCGCCGCGACGGCGGCGGCTGGCGATTCTCGGGCCGTCCGGATCGGGCAAGTCGCTGACGCTGAAGATCATCGCCGGGATCGAATCCTACGATCGCGGCAGCATCCTGCTTGCCGGCAAAAACATTGCTGCGCTCGCGCCCGCCGATCGCGGCATTGCTTACGTGCCACAAAACTATGGGCTGTTTCCGCATTTTTCGGTCATCGATCAGCTGCGGTTTCCGCTCGGCGCCGATCCGGACGCGGCCAAGCTATGGCTCGAACGCCTTGGGCTGCGCGGCCTTGAACAGCGGCGGCCGCACGCTCTTTCGCTCGGCCAGCAACAGCGCGTGGCGCTGGCGCGCGCGCTGGTGCGGCCGGCGCGTCTGCTCCTGCTCGACGAGCCGTTTTCGGCCCTGGATGCGCCGCTGCGTTCTGCGCTGCGCCAGGACATGCTCACGCTGCAAAGCGAGTTTGGCGCCACGACCATCCTCGTCACCCACGATCCGGCGGAAGCGGCGCTTCTCGCCGATGAGCTGCTGGTGCTCGAAAGCGGCCGCGTGCTGCAATCGGGTCCAACCGCCGAGGTGTTCGCGCGCCCCGCCGACGAAACGGCGGCGCGCCTTCTCGGCGCGGAATTTGTTGCCGAAGGCATCGCGGCCGACAGCGCAGCCATTGCGGTCGGCGACGACGCGGTGCTGAAGGTCGCCGGGCCGCCGCTGCGACCCGGCGCGCGCGTCGGCTGGACTGCTCTCTCCGCGCGCATACGCCTGAGCGAGCATGGGCCTTATCAGGGCCGGGTGGAGCGCATCGTTCCTGTCGGGACGGGACATCAAATCGCGATTGCCTTCGGCAAGACGCTCATCCTGGCGCTGGCCGGATATGGCGCGCTTGCATGCGGCAGCTTATGCCGGTTCGACATCGATCCCGATGCGGTGCGCATCTGGCCGTTGGACGCGACCCCGCAATGAAGATTGTCCGTGTTTGTTTCTGGCTTGCGCCGACAGAAAGGCTCCCCGCATGCGCTTTGCATTCGCCTCGATCATTGCGGCAGGACTGACCATGAGCTCTGCGGCGCACGCTGACGATATCCAGCTTTACGCCGCCGGCAGCCTGCGCGCGGCGTTGACGAATGTCGCGAACGCGTTCACGGCCGAGACCGGACATAAGGTGCAGGGGACGTTCGGCCCGTCCGGGCTCCTTGAAAAGGAAATCGCCGGCGGTGCGAAGGCCGAAATCTTTGCCTCGGCCAATATGGAATATCCGCAGATGCTGCATCGCGCCGACAAAAGCGGCCCGGTCGTAAGGTTTGCGCGCAACACCCTGTGCGCGCTGGCCAGGCCGGGACTTAGGGTCGACAGCGAAAACCTGATCGACCGCATGCTCGACCCCGCAATAAAACTCGGCACCTCGACGCCGAACTCCGATCCGTCCGGCGATTACGCGTTCGAAGTCTTCCGCAAGATCGACGCCATGAGGCCCGGATCCGGCGCGATCCTGGAGCGCAAGGCGTTGAAGCTGACCGGCGCAGCGACGAGCGCCGTTCCGCCCAACGGCCGCTCCGCCTACGGCTGGCACATCGCCGAAGGCCGCGCGGACATTTTCCTCGCCTACTGCACGGCGGCCGCCGAAGCGCAAAAACAATATCCCGGCCAGCAGATCATTGCGCTTGCGCAACCGCTTGCAGTGGGTGCCGACTATGGCCTAACAGTGATCAAAGGCGCGCCGGCGCGCGCCGAGCAGTTCGCAAAGTTCATCCTTTCACCTGCCGGACAGAACATTTTGATCAGCTACGGTTTTGCACCCGGCCAGACAGCGAGGTGACTTCCATGAAACTCAGCGCACGCAACAAGCTCAAGGGTACGATTGCCGAGGTGAAAAAGGGCGCCACCACGACCCACGTCAAGATCGACATCGGCGGCGCCGTGGTGACCGCTTCGATCACCAACGAGGCCGCCGACGAACTGAAGCTCGCCGCCGGGCAGACCGCCTATGCGGTCATCAAGGCGAGCGATGTCATGGTGGGCGTCGATTAGGCCAAGAACGCGACGAAGCCCGCCGCCTTCACTTGCGCGTTGGACCGCCCGTTGTACGGTCTTCGGACCGCATCATGGTAGGCGCCTTGAGCAACACTCGACTGACCTTGCGCGTGGATTTTGGTTCGCGGCGCTCCATCGGCCCGGGCAAAATCCGCCTGCTCGAAGAGATCGGCAAAGGCGGCTCGATTTCGCAGGCCGGCCGCAGTCTCGGCATGTCGTACCGCCGCGCCTGGCTCCTCATCGACGATCTCAACCGCTCGTTCCGGCAAGCGGTCGTGCTCGCCAAGTCCGGCGGCTCGCAGGGCGGCGGCGCGGTGCTCACCGAATTCGGCTCCCAGCTGGTGCGCGACTATCGCGCCATCGAGACTGCGGCGTCGGGCGCCGCCAAGACCCGCTTGCGCCGGCTCGAAGCCGCGCTGCAAACCCCGCGCGGAGCAAATTCCGGCAGCTTGGTGAAAAGAACCTCGATCCGCGCCAGCAAACGGTAGGAACGCTGTGATTATAGATCGCCGCACGCTTTTGTCCGGTGTTTCGGCTGTGCTGGTGGCGCCGCGCCTGGCGCACGCCGCCACGGTGACCGACGATGCCGGCCGCACTGTCACCATCCCCGACAAGGTCGAGCGCGTCTTCGCCGCCGGACCGCCGGCCTCGATCCTGCTTTACACGTTCGCGCCCGAACTTCTGCTCGGCTGGACGCGGGCGCCCGAGCCGGCGGCCTGCGAATATCTGGGCGCCGGCGCCTGCGACAAGCCCGAAGTCGGCCGCCTCACCGGCCGCGGCAACACGACCAACCTCGAAGTGCTGCTCAAGCTCAAGCCCGATCTCATTCTCGATGTCGGCACCATCAACGACACCTACGTTTCGCTCGCAAACCGCGTGCAGGAGCAAACCGGCGTTCCCTATGCGCTGCTTGACGGCCGCTTCGCCGCGGCGGCGGCGACCTATCGCAAGCTCGGCGAACTGACGCACCGGCAAAGCCAGGCGGAGACGTTTGCCGGCTACGCCGACAAGACGATCACGACGATCAAAAGCCGGATCGACAAGATCGCGCAGGATCAGCGGCCGCGCGTTTATTACGCGCGCGGACCGCGCGGGCTCCAAACCGGTCTCGGCGGCTCGATCAACGTGGAGACGATCGAATTTCTCGGCGCCCACAACGTCGCCGGCGACCGCAAAGGCGGCATGGCCAATGTGTCCGCCGAGCAGGTTCTGGCGTGGAATCCCGACGTGATCATCACCATCGAGCCGGCCTTCGCGGCAAGCGTGAAGAGTGATCCGGTATGGGCGCCCATCAAGGCGGTGCAGACCGGGCGGATCTATCTGTCGCCGCGGCTGCCATTCGGCTGGGTCGATTTCCCGCCGTCGGTGAACCGGCTGATCGGCCTGTGGTGGCTGGCGAAGGCGCTCTATCCGGATCGCTTTCCCGAAGACCTGAAACCGATCACGCGCGACTTTTATCAGCGCTTCTATCACGCCACGCCAACGGACGCGCAGATCGATCGTGTGCTGGCCGCCCAGCACTGATAATCTGGTGAAATGGCACGTTCCTCCGCGCCGGGATTTTTGATCGCGCTCGCCGTCCTGATCGCTGCTTTGTTGCTGGCGTTCACCCTCGGCCGCTATCCGGCCGGCCTCGGCGATCTCTTCAGCTTCGTCGTTGCCAAGCTTAACGGCGGTACGGCGCATGTACCGCCGGCGGCTTTGGACGTGCTCCTGCACGTGCGCGGGCCGCGCGTGCTGGCCGCCGTCCTCGTCGGTGCCGCTTTGGCGGTCGCCGGCACCGCCTTTCAGGGCTTGTTTCGCAATCCGCTGGTCTCGCCGGACCTGCTTGGCGCCTCGTCCGGCGCCGCGCTCGGGGCCGTCATCGGCATTTATTTCGCGCTCGGCGTGTTCGCCATCGAGGCTTGCGCGTTTGCCGGCGGGCTTGCGGCGGTGGGCGCGGTCTATCTGATCGGCTCGGCGATACGCGCCCGCGACCCCATTCTGGTGCTCGTACTCACCGGCGTGGTGATCGGCGCCTTGCTCGGCTCCGGCGTCGGCTTGGTGAAATACATCGCCGATCCCTATAACCAGCTGCCGGCGATAACCTTCTGGCTCCTGGGCAGCCTCGCCGCCATCACCGCATCGGATCTGCTGCCGCTGTTCGCCCCCATCGCGCTCGGCACACTGGTCCTGGTGGCTTTGCGCTGGCGCATGAATGTCATGTCGCTGCCGGACGAGGAAGCGCGCGCGCTTGGCGTGCCGACCGGCGCGCTGCGCGTTGCGATCATCGCGGCGGCGACGCTGGTGACCTCGGCGAGCGTTGCCGCGGCCGGCATCATCGGCTGGGTTGGCCTGGTGGTGCCGCATATCGCGCGAACGCTCGTCGGTCCCGATTTCGCCCGGCTCATTCCCGCCGCGGCGCTGCTCGGCGGTGGATTTCTGCTCGCGATCGACACGCTGGCCCGCACCGCGACAACGACCGAAATTCCGCTTGGGATTCTCACCGCGGTGCTCGGCACGCCATTTTTTATCTGGCTGCTCGCCAGCATGTCGAAGACTTGGTCGTAAGGAAAGACTTGGTCGTAAGGAAAGACTTGGTCCTAAGAGAAAGCTTGGTCCTAAGAGAAAGCTTGGTCCTAAGAGAAGATTTGGTCCTAAGAAATGATCCTCGCCGGCCAAGATCTCACCATCGGCTATGCCGACCACGTGGTTGGAAGCGGCCTCGATGTGGCGCTTTCGACCGGCGAAGTTTTGGCACTGCTTGGCCCGAACGGCGGCGGCAAGACTACGCTTTTGAAAACATTGCTCGGCCTCTTGGCGCCGCAAGCGGGGCAAGTGCAACTCGACGGCAAGCCGCTCTCCCTCTATTCGAGCCGAGAACGCGCGCGGCTGATCGCCTACGTGCCGCAATCGCATTTCACCACCTTCGCCTTTACGGTCGAGGCGATCGTACTGATGGGCCGCACCGCGCACAGCGCTTTGTTCAGCCGGCCGAGCGATGCCGACCGCGCCGTCGCGGCGCGCGCGCTTGAGCGTTTCGGCATCGCGCATCTGCGCGAGCGGCCCTACACGATGATTTCGGGCGGCGAGCGGCAGCTCGCTTTGCTGGCCCGGGCGCTCGCACAGGAGCCGCAATTCATCGTGCTCGACGAACCGACCGCCAGCCTCGACTTAGGCAACCAGGGCCGGGTGCTGCGCGAAATCCAGGCGCTCAAGGCGTCCGGTCACGGCGTTCTATTCACCACCCACGA
>JASHVN010000489.1 GCA_030044555.1 Xanthobacteraceae bacterium
TCTGGCCGTTGACGAGACCCGCGATGGTCGCTTCCAGGGCGGCGAGCCGGCCGAGCGTCTCGCGCACCGCCGGCACCTTGTCGACCCCGTTGGCCTGGCACATGCGGCTCCCTAGGCCGACGACCAAGCCCATCTTGGCCCAGAAGCGGATGTTGGACTGCTGGTTCTGATAAACGTTGGCTGGCGTCTCGATGTAGATGCGCCGCGACCAGGCGCCGTTATTGTGCAAAAACACGCGCTCCCAGGGAATCTTCACGCGGTCGCAGACCAGTACGGCGTCGTTTTCGTCGAAGCGGGAGCTCAGCGGATAATCGGCCTCCTCGCGCGCATGGCGCTCGTAGGGTTCGCGCGCCCAGAATGACACGCCGGGCGCGTTATTGGGGATTGCCGCCGTGATGCTCTCGCCCTTGCGGCTGTCATCGATGGCGGTGAGGTTGCCGATATAGACCTCGTCGCCGAAGATCGCGCCGGTGGCGAGCATTTTCATGCCCGAAACGATGACGCCGGCATCGTCTTCGCCGATCACCTGCAGGGTCGGGTCGTCGCGCACCACGCCGGTATAGATCTCGCGGTCGCGGATGCCGGACGGCGGCGTCACCGCAAACGACAGATAGAGATCGTTCTTGCGCGCGTAATCATAGAAGCGAATGAGATTATCGCCGAAGCCGGTGTGCAGCTCGTTGAGCAATTGGGGCCGCATGGCTAGGCCGGTGATGAGACCGGCGACGTGATCGGGCGAGCGCCCGATCAGGCCGTACGTGGCATCCGCAATCGCCTTCATGGCGTGCAGGCGGCGCGCAAGGTCCTCGCGGGTGCGGCAGCGCAGCCATTGCAGGCCGATGCGCTCGCCGTTTTCCGCGAACGTGAACAGATCGCGCTTGGCCGGATCGCCCTTGAGATCGTAGAGCGCCGCGATGGTGCGCGCGCCGTTGCGGAACGCCGGATGCGTGGTGACATCATCGACACGCTCAGCGCCGATATAGACGACGCGGCCATCCCGCATGCGTTCAAGTCGTTCGCTGCCAGAGATGAGCATGGCCGCCTACTTCACACACAAAACGGCGAGAGCGAGCGATGACAGGTCATATAACCACGTCCCGCGTCCTACTGCCGCTTTGCCTCGATCTTGTCCCAGATCAAAGCCGCGATGTCGGCGCCGCCGAAATTTTTCACCGCGCGGATGCCGGTGGGGGAGGTGACGTTGATCTCCGTAAGGAAGCCGCCGATCACGTCGATGCCGACGAAGAGCAATCCGCGTTCGCGCAAAGCAGGCCCCAGACGCGCGCAGATCTCGCGCTCGCGCTCGGTGAGTTCGGTTTCCTTGGGCGTGCCGCCGCGCACCATGTTGGAGCGCAGATCGTCAGGCGCCGGCACGCGATTAACGGCGCCGGCAAACTCGCCGTCGACCAGAATGATGCGCTTATCGCCCTCTCTCACCGCCGGGAGGAATTTCTGCACCACCCAGGGTTCGCGGAACATGTTGGCGAACAAGTCATAGAGCGAGCCAAAATTTAGATCGTCGTGCGCCAGCCGGAACACGGCCTGGCCGCCGAGGCCGTAAAGCGGCTTCATCACGATGTCGCCGTGCTCGGCGCGAAAATCCTTGATGGCGTCGAGGTTGCGGGTCACCAGCGTCGGCGGCATCAGGTCGGGATATTCGGTGACGAAGACCTTTTCGGGCGCGTTGCGTACGGCGGCCGGATCGTTGACCACCAGCGTCTGCGGCTGCACGCGCTCGAGCATGTGCGTCGTCGAGATATAGGCGAGGTCGAAGGGCGGATCCTGCCGCAGCAGCACCACGTCAAAGGAGGCAAGCTCGGCATGGCGCGGCTCGCCGAGCGTGAAGTGGTCGCCGGCGACGTCGCGCACCACGAGCGGCCGCACTCTCGCCGACACTTTGCCGTCGCGCAGCGCGAGCTGGTCGGGCGTGTAGTAGGATACCGGATGGGCGCGCTTTTGCGCCTCGAGCAGCAAGGCGAAGGTCGAATCGCCCTTGATGTTGATCCGCTCGATCGGATCCATTTGCACGGCGACGTTCAGGCGCATGGAATTGTCTCAGCCGGACTGGTGAAGGCTCAAGGCGGGTGGCCGCAAAGGTCTACGCAATTTTTGACCCGCCTGCTACCACGCTCGATCGCCGCGCCTTAGCGCGTCGCATCGAAGGCGTTGACGATATGGCGCGGCATCCTTCCGGGTACGATCAGGATCACGTCGAAGCGGATGGCGCATTGCGCGTCGCCCGGCCGATGCGCGAGCCAGAGCTCGGCGGCGGCGATGATGCGCCGCTTGGTTCGTTCGGTGATCGCTTCTGCCGCGTCATCGAGGCTCGCGCGCGCCTTCACCTCGACGAAGATGAGATCGTTGCGCCGGCGCGCCACGATGTCGATTTCGCCGAATGGCGTTTTCCAGCGCCGCGCCAAGATCCGATAGGCCTTGGCGATGAGAAAGAAGGCGGCGCGGCTCTCCGCCGAAAGGCCGAGCCGGAATGCGGCGACGCGCGCTTTGTCGGGGAGTGCCTTGGCTCGCGCTGCAACCGGCGTGCCCTTTGGCGCCGCCGGTGGCCTAGCGCGGCGCGCCATCGCCGCTTTCCTCGTTCATCGCGTTGCCGGACTGTTTCGCCAGCGCCAGCGCGCGCTGGTAAAGCTCCCGCCGCGGCAGGCCGGTCGCGTCGGCGACTTCGGCCACCGCATCTTTCAGCGAGGTGCGCGCCAGCGCGGCGCGCAAGAGCATCTCGGATTCTTCCGCGCTCGGCTGTTCGGCGGCTTGCGGCGGTGCGATGACGAGAACGATTTCTCCGCGCAGCGCGTCCGCCTCGCAAGCCCGCGCCAAGGTCGCCAGATCGCCGCGGCGAACCTCCTCATGAAGCTTGGTCAGTTCGCGGCACAATGCCGCCTCGCGCGGGCCTAGTCCTGCGGCGAGATCGGCGAGCGTTGCGGCAACGCGCGGCCCGGTCTCGAAGAGCACGATGGTCGCCGGGATGCGGGCAAGCTCGGCGATGCGCGCCCGCCGCGCCGCCTGCTTGGGCGGCAGGAAGCCTGAGAACAAGAATTGGTCGGTCGGCAGGCCGGCGATTGTCAAAGCGGCCAAGACCGCCGACGGGCCGGGCACAGAGGTTACCGCATGTCCCGCCTCGCGCACCTCGCGCACCAGTTTGAACCCGGGATCGGAGACGAGCGGCGTCCCGGCATCGGAGACCAGCGCAATGGCAGCGCCTTCGGCGAGCCGGCGCAGGAGCATCGGCCGCGCTTTTGCGGCATTGTGGTCGTGATAGGGTGTCAGTGGGGTTTCGATGGCATAGCGGTCGAGCAGCTTGCGGGTGACGCGTGTGTCTTCGCAGGCGATCAGATCGGCGCCGGCCAGTGCGGCAAGTGCGCGCAGCGTGACATCGCCAAGGTTGCCGATCGGCGTGGCGACGATATGCAAACCCGGCGGCAGGCGCGGCACCTCGATCGCGTGGGCATCGACGCTGTAGCGGCGCGGCGCGCGTGTTAACGGTGGCGACATACCGGCTGGGGAAGCGGGCATGACAGGAAGCTAGCAGGAATCTGATCCAGTTGCCGGCCGTCGTCATGGCCGCCACAATTCATCTTCCATTCCATTTGGTTAACCATTCGCCCCCAATATGACGAATTGCTATAAGCCTATGCCGTGGGCAGGCAGACGTGAGGGAACCGCAATGTCCGCGGATTGGCAGGTTCGAACGTCCGCGGCGGCGACGCCGACGCGGCGCCGCACCGTCGCTGGCCTGCTTGCCACCGTGTCCGCGCTGCTGGGCGGCTGCTCCAGCACGTCCAGTTATTTTTCCAATTCCCAATTCTTCTCGAACACCCCGCCGCCCGCGCAAGGTGCACCCACCGGAGCGGTGACGACGATCGGAACCGGCCAGGTCAAAGTCGGCCTGATCCTGCCGCTGTCGGCCGGCGGCAATGCCGGCCTTGCCGGTCAGGCCATGCGTAACGCCGCCGATATGGCGCTGGCCGAATTCAACTCGCCCAATATTCAGCTCCTGGTGGAAGATGACGGCGGCAACGCCAACACTTCACAAACCGTGGCCCAGCAAGCGCTCGACCAGGGCGCCCAGATCATCCTCGGGCCGTTATTCGCGCAATCGGTCAGCGTCGTTGGGCAGGTGGCGCACCCGCGCAACATCCCAATCATCGCCTTTTCGACCGATGCGAATGTCGCCGCGCCTGGCGTCTATCTGTTGAGCTTCCTGCCCGAAACCGATGTCGACCGCATCGTGCAATATGCAAGCTCGACCGGAAAGCGCTCCTACGCCGCGCTGGTGCCCGATAATCCCTACGGCAGCGTTGTGGAAGCCGCATTCAGGCAGGCAGTGGCGCGCCATAACGGCCAGATCGTCGCGCTTGAGCATTATCCACACGACAACGCTGGGATGGCGGCGCCGGTGCAAATGGTCGCGCGCGCAGCGGTTCACGCCGATGCGCTGTTTATTCCCGATGGCGGCGATGCCGTGCCGGGTGTGGTGCAGATGCTCACCACCAACGGTCTGAACACGCGGCGCGTGCAGCTGCTCGGCACCGGCTTGTGGGACGATCCGCGCGTCTATTCCACGCCGGCGCTCGATGGCGGCTGGTACGCCGCGCCCGATGCCGCCGGCTATCGCTCGTTCTCCGCCCGCTACCGCCGGCGCTATAATCAAGACCCGGTACGCACCGCGACGCTCGCCTATGACGCCGTCGCGCTCGTCGCCGCTTTGGTGAAGACGCAGCAGGACCCGCAGGTGCGCTTCTCGCCGCAGATTTTGACCAATCCCTCCGGCTTCACCGGCATCGACGGGCTGTTCCGCTTTCTTCCCAACGGCACCAACCAGCGCGGGCTTGCGGTGCTGCGCGTCGCCCGCTCGGGACCGGAAACGATTGCACCGCCGCCGCACAGCTTCGGCGCATCGGGAATTTAAGCGCGGCCTCGCACCGCTTTGGGCGCGGATGGTCCCTTCCTTCCGGGATGCTCGCAGCCGCGATGGGCCGCTTAGTTCCTTGCCCGTACCAGCTTGGGAAAATGCTGACGGCAATTGAGGTCCCAGGCTTCCACGGCGATGCGAATGACGCGCTCAACCTCCGCCGGGTAGTCCGGGTCGCTGACCCGCCGGAACAATGCCGGATCGTCGTCAATCACGCTTGCGCGGCCCCAGATCTTCAGCCGCCGGCCGCGTTCGTAATCGATCAGAAACAGCATCACGCGGTCATTTTCGGCGAGGTTTCCCGTGGTGATGTATTGTTTGTTGCCGGAGAAGTCGCCGAACGCGAGCGTGCGATCGTCGAGTACCTTGAGAAAGCCCGCCGGTCCGCCGCGATGCTGGACATGCGGCCAGCCGTCGCGGCTGGCGGTGGCAATAAAGAAGCTGTCGGAGGCGGCGATGAAGGCGGAGAGATCGGCATTCAGGCTGTCTCGCGGCGGATCTCTCTTTTCCAATAGCTCGCCGTGCGCGCGGGCGCCATAGCGCGCCTGCGCTGCCTTGACGGCTGGGGAGAACGCCAATCGGGTAAAAGCACGGGGCATTTTGTTTGCTCCCTCGTTATTTGCCCTTTGCGGCGACTGAAATTCAGCGCACAGCGTCCTGATAGGCGCCAAGCAGCGACGGATCGTCGATCGAACCGTGATGATGCACCTGGCGCCAACGGCCACCGCCGCGCCTGAAAATCCGCGTGGTGCGGATCGCGAGATCGAGCTTTTTGCCGCCTTTCGCGAAAGCGCCGCGTTCGCGCCCGACGGCGTAGAACATCTCGCCGATCACATGGATCGTGTAGTCGTGGAATTCGACCTGGACGCGCGCTGCGCCCGTAAAGATGCGCTCGTACACCGAACGAATCTCCGCCCAGCCGCGCTTGATGCCGCCGAGCGGATTGTCCATGGCGACTTCTTCGGAATCCTCCCAATTCTCGGCCATGAGCGCGAGATCGCGGTTGTTGAACGCGCCATAGAACTGCGCCAGCGCCTGGACCGGCTCATTGAGGTCGCCGAGGTCCTCGCGGCCGGTAATCGGCGTTTTGACGGTTTGCTGTGATGACATGAGCATTCACTCCTGCCCCGAATTGCCAAAGCCATTCCTCATGCTGTTTAAGTGGGCGAATACAGTGTCCGTGAGAATGGACTGAAATCATGATATTTTCTTCCGCCAAACGGGAGAATGGTCATGGACCGGATCGAAGATTTTCAGGCGTTCGTTGCCGTTGTCGACAAAGGCAGTCTGACCGGCGCCGCGAACCAGCTGGGCCGCTCGCTGCAATCGGTGAGTCGCTCGCTGGCGGCACTGGAGCGCGAGATCGGCGTCGAACTCATCCAACGCACCACACGCCGCTCCAATCCCACCGATGCCGGATTGGCGTTCTATCGCCGTCTTGCCGCGGCACTCGCCGAAATCGAAGCCGCCAAACGCGAGACGGCGAACCGCCGCGCCGAAGCCGCCGGCCGCTTGCGCATCGCGGCTTCAAGCGCTTTCGCTCCGCTCTACCTCGTGCCGGCCCTGCCCGATTTCCTCAAGGCGCATCCGCGCGTCGAGGTCGAACTCGATCTCTCCGACAATTATGTCGATCTCGTCGGTGAAGGTTTTGATCTCGCCGTGCGCATCGGCGAATTGCCCGATTCGAGTTTGAAGGCGAGATTATTGGCGCATTCGCGGCGCGTGATGTTCGCCGCGCCAAGCTATCTGGCCGCGCACGGCCGCCCGCGCCGCCCGGAGGACCTCAAAGGGCATCAATGCATCGTCCGCACCGCGGCGCGCGACGGCAACGCCTGGCCATTTCGGGTCGATGGCAGAATTCGCAGCGTCAAGGTCGCCGGGCGCTTTCGCACCAGCGGTGCGCTGGCGGCAAACGAAGCCGCGGCGCGCGGCCTGGGCATTGCCACGGCGCCGCTGTGGCAGGTGCGTGCGTTGGTCGATCGCGGCGCCGTCGAATTGATTCTGCCGCGCTGCGAGCCGCCGCCGGTTTCGATACACGCGGTCTGGCCGGCCACCCGCGTATTGCCGGCGCGGACGCAATTGTTTATCGATTTTCTTGCCGCGCGTCTGAAAAACGAGCGGCTTTGACTCACGCCGCCAGATCGGCGACCACCGCATCGAGCACTGGAAAGCCGGGGAGCGTCACGCGCAAGCGGCCGGAAGGCGTCGTCTCGACAAGGCCGTGGTCGCACAGCGCGCGAACGCGCTCGGCATCAAGCGGGCGGCCGGAGAGTTCGGCGTAGCGCGCAATGTCGATGCCCTCGGCGAGGCGCAGTCCCATCAGCAAAAACTCGTCGCTCATTTCCTCGCGCGTGAGCACCTCGTCGGTGACGACGCCGTGGCCATGCGTCTCGACGCGCGCGAGCCAGGCTTCAGGGCGCTTTTCGGTCGCGATCGCGTGACGATCCCCTTCGATGTCGAGCCGGCCGTGGGCGCCGGGACCGATGCCGGCATATTCGTGGCCGCGCCAGTAAACGAGATTGTGCCGGCATTCGGCGCCGGGCCGCGCGTGGTTGGAGATTTCATAGGCGGGCAGGCCGCGGGCCGCACAAATCTCCTGGGTCGTATCATAGAGCGCCCGCGCAAGGTCGTCGTCGGGCGTCTTGAGCTTGCCCGCCGCATGCAGCGCCGCGAAGGGCGTCTCCGGTTCGATGGTGAGCTGATAAAGCGACAGATGCTCGCCGGCGTGCGCCAGCGCTTCTTTCAGTTCGCCTGCCCATTGCGCCGGCGTCTGCCCGGGCCGCGCGTAGATCAGATCGAACGAGTAGCGGTCGAACACCGCGCGCGCTACGGCGACGGCATCGAGCGCTTCGCGCGCGCTATGCATGCGGCCGAGCTCAGCGAGCGCACGGTCGTCGAGCGCCTGCACGCCGAGCGACACGCGATTGATGCCGGCAGCGCGATAGCCGCGGAAGCGCGTGGCTTCGACGCTCGTCGGATTGGCTTCGAGCGTGATCTCGACATCGGCGGCGACGCGCCATTGCCGCGCGATCGAGTTGAGCACGCCCGCGATCGTTGCCGGTTGCATCAGCGACGGGGTGCCGCCGCCGAAAAAGATCGAGGACACGGTCCGGCCGCGCGTCCGTTCGCCGGTCGCCGCGATCTCCTTATGAAAAGCCTGCAGGAAACGCAGCTCGTCGACGGGCTCGCGCCGCACATGGCTGTTGAAGTCGCAATACGGACATTTGGAGAGGCAGAACGGCCAGTGAATATAGACACCGAAGGCCTGTTCAGCGTTGCTCAAGGCAAGCCTCCGCGAGTTTTATGAAAGCGCGGGCGCGGTGCGACAAACCCTTTCCGCGCGGCGGCAGGCCGTGTT
>JASHVN010000490.1 GCA_030044555.1 Xanthobacteraceae bacterium
CGACCTCGCAGGAGCTGGCGGCTGCGCAAAACATGCCCGAGGCGCAACGTGAGCAAATGGTCCGCGGCATGGTACAGAAGCTCGCCGACAAATTGCGCGCGGATGGCGGTGACGTCGACGGCTGGCTGCGGCTGGTGCGCGCCTATGTCGTGCTCGGCGACCAGGACAAGGCCAAGGGCGCTGCCGCCGACGCCAAGCGGGCGCTCGCCGACCACCCGGGCGACGTCAAACGGATCGATGACCTGGTGAGAAGCCTCGGTCTCGAAGGATAACGGCGACATGACCAGCCGGAGACGATGCCAATGACCCGCAAGCAGCGACGCCTGGTTCTGATCGGCGGCTCGCTTGGCGTGCTGGCGATTGCCGTGGCGCTCATGCTCAATGCGTTCCGCGATTCCATCGTCTTCTTCAATTCGCCGAGCGACGTCCTAGAGAACCATGTCGGTCCGGGCACGCGCATCCGCCTCGGCGGTCTGGTGAAGACAGGCAGCCTCGTGCGCGGCGACAGCCTGCGCATTCGTTTTGAAGTCACCGATGGCAAGAGCGAAATTCCCGTGACCTATGACGGCGTGGTGCCCGACCTGTTTCGCGAGGGGCAAGGCGTTGTGGCCGAAGGCGAGCTCAATGGATCGGGCACATTCGTCGCCGATACGATTCTTGCCAAGCATGACGCGACCTACATGCCGAAAGAGGTCGTCGATGCCTTGAAGAAGTCGGGGCATTGGAAGGATGAATATGAGCAGCGGGCGGCGCTGCCGGCGAGCGGAGCAACACGGTGATTGCGGAACTCGGCCATTACGCTTTGATGTTGGCGTTGGGCATCGCGCTCATTCAGGGAACGATGCCGATCATCGGCACCCGCACTAACGATCCGCTGTTGATGAACATGGCGCCGGCCGCGGCGCTCGCCCAATTTGCCTGTGTGGCGCTCGCGTTTCTGGCGCTCGCCGAGTGTTATGTCGCGTCCGATTTCTCGGTCCTGAACGTCTACGAGAATTCGAACACGACGATGCCGCTCATTTACCGGCTGACCAGCGTCTGGGGAAACCACGAAGGCTCCATGATGCTGTGGGTGTCGATCCTCGCCTTTTTCGGTGCGCTGGTCGCTCTCTTTGGCGGCAATCTGCCGCTGACGCTGAGAGCCAATGCGCTTGCTGTGCAGGCCTGGATCGCCGCCGCTTTCGAGCTTTTCATTCTCGCCACGTCTAACCCGTTTCTGCGCATTGCCAATGCGCCGTTCGAGGGGCGCGACCTTAACCCGATCCTGCAGGACCCGGGCCTCGCCTTCCATCCGCCGATGCTCTACCTCGGCTATGTCGGCTTCTCGATCGCCTTCTCCTTCGCCATTGCCGCTCTCCTTGAGGGTCGCATCGACGCCGCTTGGGCGCGTTGGGTGCGGCCCTGGGTGCTGGTCGCCTGGATATGTCTGACGCTGGGCATCGCCGGCGGTTCCTACTGGTCCTATTACGAGCTCGGCTGGGGCGGCTTTTGGTTCTGGGATCCGGTGGAGAACGCCTCCCTGATGCCCTGGCTCGCCGGTACGGCCTTGCTGCATTCCGCTGTGGTGATGGAAAAGCGCGAGGCGCTGAAGGTTTGGACCATCCTACTTGCCATCCTCGCCTTTTCGCTGTCGCTGATGGGCACGTTTCTGGTGCGCTCCGGCGTGCTCACGTCGGTGCATGCCTTTGCCACCGATCCGAGACGCGGCGTCTTCATCCTGGCCATTCTGGTTGTTTTCATCGGCGGAGCGCTTTCGCTTTACGCCTGGCGCGCGCCCTTGCTCAAACAGGGCGGCTTGTTCGCGCCGATCTCCCGCGAAGGCGCGCTGGTGTTCAACAATCTGTTCTTGGTCACCGCCTGCGCCACCGTCTTGATCGGGACGCTTTATCCGTTGGCGCTGGAGTCGTTGAACGGCGATAAAATTTCGGTCGGCCCGCCGTTTTTTAATTCCACTTTCGGACCGCTTTTCATTCCGCTGATGATCGCGATGCCGTTCGGGCCGTTGATGGGATGGAAGCGCGGCGATCTTCTCGGCGCGGCGCAGCGTCTGCTCGCGGCGGCCGTGCTTGCAGCCGTGGCCGTTGCCGCCGCCTTCGCGATTACCCGTGGCGGTCCGGCCCTGGCGCCATTCGGCGTCGGCGTCGCTGTGTTCGTTATGGCCGGCGCGGTGACCGACATCGTCGAGCGCACGATGATATTGCGCCTGCCGCCGCGAACCGCATTGATGCGCGCAGTGGGCCTGCCGCGTTCGGCCTGGGGCACCGCGTTTGCGCATTTCGGCATTGGCGTCACGCTCTTGGGCATTGTCGCGGTCACCGCCTGGGGCAGCGAGCGGATTGCCGAAGTCAAGCAGGGAGGCAGCCTCACCATCGCCCATTACCGGCTCACCTTTGACGGCATACTCAATCGCGCCGGCTCGAATTATCAGGATGTCGTCGGCCATTTCACCGTGCGCCGGGGCGATGAACTGGTGGGTGTCATGGAGCCAAGCCGGCGAACCTTTCCGGATCGCGATATGGCGACCACCGAGGCGGCGCTGATGACGCGCGGCGTGAGCCAGATTTACATATCGATCGGCGATCCCAACAAGGATGGCAGCATTCCGGTGCGGCTCTATTTCAAGCCGCAGGTTCTGCTGATCTGGCTCGGCGCCGGCTTCATGTTTTTTGGCGGTGCATTGTCACTCTCCGACCGGCGCTTGCGCATCGGCGCGCCGCGGCCGGCGAAAGCCAAACAACCGAAAGCGCAGGCCGCGCTGCAGCCGGCCGAGTAGGCGCCATGAAGTACCTGCATGCGCTCGCATTACTGATCGTGCTGTTCGTGCCCGCATCGTCCTGGGCAGTCGAACCCGACGAGATGCTTTCGAATCCGGTCTTGGAGGCGCGCGCCCGCGTCATTTCCAAGGAATTGCGTTGCATGGTGTGCCAGAACGAGTCCATCGACGAGTCGGAGGCGCCGCTTGCCCACGATCTGCGTGTCTTGGTGCGGCAGCGGATTCTGGCAGGCGACAGCAATCAGCAAGTCATCAATTTCCTTGTGGCCCGTTATGGCGAATTCATTCTGCTGAAACCGCCTTTGTCCTGGAACACGATTGCCTTGTGGGGGGCGCCTCCGGCCCTGCTGTTGCTCGGCGCGCTCATGATTGTCGTCGTCGAGCGGCGGCGCAAAGCAGCCGCCCCGGCAGCGGAGATGCCGAAGCTCAGTACGGCAGAGGAGGCGCGCCTTGCCCGAATCCTCGATGGAGAGGCGGTGCCGTAATCGGCTGGCGGAACATGCTAGCCGATAGCCACCGATACCATCCGTTCCGCTGACGCGCGCTGTTCCGTCAAACTAACGCACTGAATCCCCTCAATAAATCTCTGTCTTCCTGATATTACAAAGTTTTAATTCAGCCGACAGAAACCGGTAATGCGGCATGTCTCATGGTGCAGTTCAAAGCACAAGGCATCGGCGGTGCTGCGGAAAGACGCGCTGGCCGAAAGAGTAAGGGATAGAGTTTTATGGACGGCAATAATTCACCGTTCCGTCGCAGCCTGTCGGCGCGGCGCGTGGCGCTTTTGGCGACCACAATTGTTGGCGTCGGTGCCGCGGCGCTGCTGGTCGCTCCCAATCTGGGGCCCCAAATCGACCTGTTCGGCGCCACTGCGCAGGCACAGAATTTGAGCGAAAAGGCCGGGCAGATCGCACAAAAGCCCGTCGGTTTCGCCGACATTGTCGCCAAGGTCAAACCGGCAGTGATCTCGGTGCAGGTCAAGATGGAGACAAAGGGTAGCACCAGCTCCGGCGACGACGAGCAGCAGATCCCGTTTCCGCCCAATTCGCCGTTCGAGCGTTTCTTTCGCCGTTTCGGCATGCCCGATCTGAACCACGGCCCTGAAGTGATCACTGGCCAGGGGTCCGGCTTCTTCATCTCCGGTGACGGCTATGCGGTGACCAACAACCATGTGGTTCAGGACGCCGAAAGCGTGAAGGTCACGACCGACGACGGCAAGACTTATTCCGCCAAGGTGATCGGGACTGATCCGCGGACCGACCTCGCGCTGATCAAGGTCGACGGCAAGGACTTCCCCTATGTGAAATTTGCCGATGCCACGCCGCGTGTCGGCGACTGGGTGCTCGCGGTCGGCAATCCGTTCGGGCTCGGCGGCACCGTAACCGCCGGCATCGTCTCGGCCCGTGGTCGCGACATCGGCTCCGGCCCCTATGACGATTTCATCCAGATCGACGCTCCGGTTAACAAGGGTAATTCCGGCGGGCCCGCCTTCGACGTCGACGGCAACGTCATCGGAGTCAACACTGCGATCTATTCGCCTTCGGGCGGTTCGGTGGGAATCGCATTCGCCATTCCGGCTGATACGGTCCAAAGCGTCGTCGAACAGCTGCGCGAGAAAGGCAGTGTGACACGGGGTTGGATCGGTGTGCAGATCCAACCGGTCACTCCCGATATCGCCGACAGCATGGGCCTGAAGCAGGCCACCGGCGCGCTCGTTGCCGAACCGCAGCCTGACAGCCCGGCAGTCAAAGCCGGCATCAAGAGCGGCGACGTCATTACGTCCGTCAACGGCAAGGCGGTCCGCGATGCGCGGCAGCTCGCGCGGCTGATTGGCACCATGGCGCCCGGCACCAGTGTGACGCTTGATCTGATCCATAACGGCGAGCAGAAAACCGTCACGCTGACGCTCGGCACGCTGCCGAACCAGAAAGAAGCCGCCAACGAACCCAGCAAGCACTCTGACCACGGCTCGGAGGTCAACAATCCGAAGCTCGGCTTCTCGCTAGCCCCGGCCGACAAGGTATCCGGGGCGGGGGGCAAAGGGGTTGTGGTCACAGCGGTCGCCGAAGGCGGAGTCGCGGCTGATCACGGTCTGCAGGTCGGCGACGTGATTTTGGAAGTCGGTGGCAAGGCGGTGGTGACGCCGGACGACGTCAATAAGGGGCTCTCCGACGCACGTCAGGAGGGAAAGCACTCCGTGTTATTCCGGGTGAAGTCGGGCGGGGACACGAAATTTGTCGCCCTGCCGCTTGGCAACGCCTGAGCAATGGGGCGATCCGCCGGCATTTGTCGCCCCCGCTGGCGGGCGTACCCTGGGGGGCGGGCCGCAAGGCCCGTCCCCGCTGAAAACCAACTCTACCTCCCGGTATCCGTCGCCCCCGCCGGGGTGGAGTCGGTGGAGGGGTGGTGGGCGGTCGCTCACCACCCCTCATCTATGAGGGCCATGTTGCCATGCGGGCCCCATTCATGGCGAGTCCAGTATTGCCTGGAAAGCGTCCCGGAACGATATTGCTGAACGAGATAGCCGCAGAGTAACTTTTCGCAGTGCGGCTGGTCCATCTGTATTTTGAACGCTGCATCGCACCATGCGCCTTCTGATTATCGAGGATGACCGCGACGCGACCGATTATCTCGTCAAGGCGTTCCGCGAGGTCGGCTATGTCGCCGATCATGCGAGCGACGGCGAGGAGGGTCAGGCGCTGGCCATGGACGGCCAGTATGATGTGCTCATCGTCGACCGCATGCTGCCGAAGCGCGATGGATTGTCGATCATCGCCGCGTTGCGGGCGAATTCGGTGGAAACGCCGGTGCTCATCCTGTCCGCCCTCGGCCAGGTTGATGACCGCGTCAAGGGCCTGCGCAGCGGCGGCGACGATTATCTGTCCAAGCCCTACGCCTTCTCGGAATTATTGGCCCGGGTCGAGGCGCTGGCGCGCCGGCGCGGCAGCCGTGGCGAGGAAACCGTCTATCGCGTCGCCGATCTCGAGCTGAACCGGCTGTCTCACGAAGTCAGCCGCGCCGGGCAGGAGTTGCAGCTGCAGCCGCGCGAGTTTCGTCTGCTCGAATATCTGATGCGGCACGCCGGTCAGGTCGTCACCCGCACCATGCTGCTCGAGAACGTCTGGGATTACCATTTCGATCCGCAGACCAATGTCATCGACGTGCATATTTCACGACTGCGTTCCAAGATCGACAAAGGCTATACCCAGCCGCTTTTGCACACGGTGCGCGGCGCCGGCTACATGATCCGCGACGGCGCCCGCTGATTGAGCTGTACATTAAGAAGACCGTTTCAGGTAAAATCCGCCGCGTCCACTTCTTGCAGCGGACGCAAGACGCGAAGGAGCGGGCGAGCAAGCGCGCAACGCCGAATCTTGGGAGATGATGCCTCCGACAACGAATAGGACTTGCGAAGAGCAGGGCTTGCGAAATTTGAAAGAAAAGCATCCGTGACGGCACTCGGCAAACTGATACGCACGACGGCGTTCAAGCTGACGCTCGTGTATCTGTCGATTTTCGTTTTATTTGCGGTCTCGTTGCTCGGCTATCTCGCGCTCAATACCCGCCGCCTGATCAACGAGCAGATTACCAGCACCGTTCAGGGCGAAATCAGGGGGCTGACCGAGCAGTACGACGAAGGCGGCTTAAGGCGACTGGTCACCGCGGTCGAATTGCGCTCGCGGCGTCCCGGCTCAAGCCTCTATCTGGTGACCACGCCGACCGGGGAGGGGCTCGCCGGCAATGTGGGCGCGCTGCAGCCAGGGGCGCTCAACCATATCGGTTGGCTCGAAGCATCCTATCGCCGCCTCGACTCGCCGGAAGGCGCCGACCGCAGCGCGCTGATCCAGGTCGTTCAGCTCGGCGGCTTCCGTCTCCTGGTCGGACGCGACCTCGAGGAGCGCGAGCGGCTTTACGGCATCATTACCAATGCCGGCCGCTGGTCGTTCGCGCTCGTCGTCGTGCTCGGCCTCGCCGGCGGTTTCTTCGTCAGCCGGCGCGTGCTGAGCCGCATCGACGCCATGACCGGGACCGCGCAGACCATCATGGCCGGCGATCTGTCCGGCAGGCTGCCCGTCGCCGGATCCGGCGACGAGCTTGACCGGCTCGCCGACAACGTCAATGCCATGCTCGACCGCATCGTGGCGCTGATGCGCGGATTGACCGAGGTGTCTGACAATATCGCGCACGATTTGAAAACGCCGCTGACGCGGCTGCGTAATCGTTGCGAACAGGCGCTGCGTCACTCGACCGGAGTGG
>JASHVN010000491.1 GCA_030044555.1 Xanthobacteraceae bacterium
TGGTGCCGGTGCTGCCCTTTTTCTCGAAACCGATTTTGCTGAACAGTGCGCTTATGACCCCTCTGCCTTCGCGGCGTGGGGTCATGGGCTAGAACTCTCGGTGTGAGGCGAACGAACGAAAAGCATGCAACCATTGTCGCGTTATCCACACCAAAAATCATTCCACTTTTTTCCCCAGAATGGCAGACAAGTCCCAATATAAGCTATTGAAATATAACGATTTTGGTCTTAAAAAAGGGATTTTAAGTCCCTTGCGTCTACCATTTCGCCACGTCCGCTGATCACGTCCGCAAATTACGCCCGCGATACGGAGCCTTTAATAAGCGCGCAAAGCGGGCCGGCTCCAGGCCCGTGCTGGCCTTGTAACACCCGCCGCGCGCCACAGGGCAGACAATCGATTCTCGGTCAAAGGCCTAGACCTTGATCCAATTCGATTGAATCGGGCCAAGGCCTGGATTTTTCCTTTGAGCATGATCTTATCCGAAAATCGGTTTCCACTTTTCGGGATCGTGCTCTAGCGTTCAATAAGCCCTAATTATCGTGGTTGCCTTTCGGCTTGGACGGACTAGGCCGCACGCCGCCCCACGGATCGTTGGCAAGTTGCTGGTCGGGGATCTTCTTGGTCGCCTCCTTGTAGGCGTCATCGATGGCTTTTTGTTTTGCCCGCTCTCCCGGGGTAAGAACTTTGGGCTGATCTTTCATGCTCAGGCCAGGCATCGGAAATTGCGCGAGCGCCGGCACCGTCAGCAAGGCGATCGCCACGCCAGCGAGGATCGATTTGCGCAGCATGGTCACTCCTTGAATACGTGGCCCCAGAGCTCATCCCAGTCGGTACCCGAAAGATCAGCGACGCGGCCGTCCTTTTCGAAAAATTTGTTCGGCACCTGGAACATGGCGAGCATCAGGCCGCCTTCCGGTGTCCAGGCGACGTGGCGGCTGCCCGCCTCGCGCCAGACGAACTCGCCGGGGCCGACGGTCAAACCTTGCGCCGGACCTTCCTTGTCGCAGAGCTTGCCTTCAAGCACGTAAGTCTGCTCGATCTTGACGTGCTCGTGGTCAGGCAGCACCGCGCCAGGGGCGAAGCGCATCAGCGCGGTGACGAGGCCCGTCTCCTTGTCGAGCAACAGACCTTTGACCTCGCAACCGGCAAAGCGCGTCTTCTTCCATTCCATGTCGGCGGGGCGCACGACATGAGAATGTGTATCAAGCGTGTCATGCCTCGATTTGGCGGCGACAGCATCCATGGACCATCTCCTTCGCGCAACGTGTACGGGTTACAAGTATGATAGCCGATCCCGGCAAAAACTGGTCAAGAAAAGCGCGGCAGGAGACGAAAGCCCTGCCTATAATCCGGCCTCGCGGATCGGCGGCTGGAACGCCAGCCCGGTATCCCAGGGGAAATAGATCCAGGTGTCCTGAGACACTTCGGTAATGAAAGTGTCGACCATCGGACGGCCCATGGGCTTGGCGTAGACCGTGGCGAAGTGAGCACGCGGCAGCAATCCGCGCACGATTTTCGCGGTCTGGCCGGTATCGACGAGATCGTCGACAATGAGGACGCCGGCCCCCTCCCCGCCGCCGCGCGCGACGATCGCGGCGGCGACATCTTTGAGCACAGTCAATTCCCCCTGGCTGGTTCCGGTATAACTCGACACGCAGACCGTCTCGATCAGCTTGATGCCGAGCTCGCGCGCCACGATCGCAGCCGGTACAAGCCCGCCGCGGGTGATGCAAACGATCGCCTCGAACGGTCCCGAGCCGCTGAGCCGCCAAGCGAGCGCGCGCGAATCACGGTGGAACTGATCCCACGAGACCGGAAAGATTTTCTCCGCACCCGCCGGCAGCGGCACCTTTTGCTCCGGCAGGCGGCTGGGCTCGTCAAACTGTGGCTCTCGTGCCATCGCGATAGCATCCTTGCTGCACGAAGCTAGCGCCGCCAGACGTGCCGCTACGCTTTGCCCGCTGCAAGCTCCGCCCTGACCCGCTGCAGCATCGCTTCAACCGCCATTTTCGCGGCCGCCAGTTTTTGCGCATCGCGTGAGCGCACCACCACGTGGGTGTTGCCGCCGATCTTCTCGTCCATGAACGGATAGGAGCCGATGACCACGTCGGGATGCTGCTTGGCGATCTCGCCGAGCTCGGTGCCGATATCACCCTCGCGGCAGTCGGCGCGCACGGATTCCGAAAGCATGCGCGCGCCGGTCTTCAGGTTCGGCGTCACGTATTCCAGCATCGTCTGCATGATGTGCGGCACGCCCGCCATGACGATCACGTTGCCTATCCAAAAACCCGGCGCCGCCGATATTTTATTGAGCACCAGTTCGGCACCTTCGGGCACCCGGGTCATGCGCATGCGTGCCTCATTCATCACGCCGCCGGTTTGCCTGACGCGCTCGGTCATGAGCTCGACGGCGCGCGGATCATGCCGGACCGGCACGCCGAACGCCTTGGCGACGCTGTCGGCGGTGATGTCGTCGTGGGTCGGTCCGATGCCGCCGGTCGTGAACACGTAGGTATAGCGGGCACGCAACGCGTTGAGCGCGGTGACGATCTCCGGCTCCTCGTCAGGCACCACACGCACTTCCTTCAGATCGATGCCGATCACGGTGAGGTATTCGGCGATGTAGCCGATATTCTTGTCCTTGGTGCGCCCGGACAGAATCTCATCGCCGATGACGAGCAGCGCGGCAGTGACGATGCCGTCATCAGGTTTAGCTCCGCTATTGGCCCCACTCTCCGCCATCGGCAAGACTCCGTGCTGGTCGTCTCCTCTAGCGCGGCAGCGAAAGCCGCTCAAGCGCGCGGCCCGGTGGCGTGAAATGTCTGCAATCGGCGCCATAGCCGCTCTGGGCCGGCCAGCTATTCGCGTGGGCGCTTCATCCGGCCTGTCCATGGACTCGCCAAGATGTCTGTCATTTGATAGACATTACCACTGGAGAGATTCGCGCTTCGGCATTCGAGCGGATTTGGGATCAGCCATGCCTAGCACCAGGGCTCTTGTGGCCAGCGCAAATCGTGGTCGCGACGATGGCCGGCGCCGGCGGCCGGCCGCCGGCGGCTATGCGCGCGGAGATGAAACGCGGTCGCGGATCATAGCGGCCGCGCTTGAGGTGTTCGGAACGAATGGTTTTGGCGGAGCGTCGACGCGGATGATCGCCGAAAAGGCCGGCGTCACGCTCCCCGCCCTGCACTACTACTTCGACAGCAAAGAGGGAGCCTATCTGGCCTGCGCCGAGCACATCGCCGAACGCATGCAGGCCAATCTGGGGGCGGCCACGGCGCGGATCGCAGAAATGCTGGCGGAGGAGAAGCCGTCCCCGTCACAGCTTCTCGAAACGCTTCTGGGATTCCTCGACAGGCTCACTGATCTTTTTCTCGGCGCCCATGAACTCGACAAATGGCTTTTGTTCATCATTCGCGAACAAGCCCATCCTACCAAGGCTTTTGACATCCTTTTCAAACGCATGATGAGCCGGGTCGCGGGGGCCTGCACAATGCTGGTCGCCCGCTTGCTCGATAAGCCGGACAATGATCCCGAGGTCCGCATCAGGACCGTGGCGTTGGTCGGTCAGATCATTTTCTTCCGCACCGCGCGCGAAGCGGTGCTGCGGATCGTCGGCTGGCCGGATTTCGATGACGACCGTCTCGCACTGGTGAAGAGCGTGCTGCACGCGCAAACGATCGCAAGTTTCGCAGCCAACCCAAACTCCAAGCGGCGGAGGAGAGCATGAAGCGCCGCATTGGCATCATCGTGGTGCTCCTCGTCATCGGCGGCGCCGCCGCGCTCGCCTATTGGTTCACGCGCCCTGCAAATCAGTCACAGCAAATCGTGCTCTACGGCAACGTCGACTTGCGGCAAGTCGATCTGGCGTTCAACGGCAACGAGCGCATTGCCGCCGTGCTGGTCCAGGAGGGCGACGCGGTTCATAAAGGTCAGGTCCTGGCCAGGATGGACACCAGCCGCCTCCAGCCGCAATTCGAACAGGTGTTGGCTCAGGTGGCAGCCCAGAAGGCGGCCGTGCAGCGACTGCACAATGGCAGCCGGCCCGAAGAGATCGCCCAGGCGCGCGCGAACCTCGCTTCGGCAAAGGCCGACGCCGAAAATGCCCGCCTCCTCTACAATCGCGAAAAAACGCTTTTCGCCAAAGCCAGCGCCACTCAGCAGGACGTCGACAACAGCAAGGCGGCCATGGACGTGGCCGACGCCAAGGTCGACGTGAACCAGAAGGCGCTCGAACTCGCGGTCGCGGGGCCGCGCATCGAGGACGTCGCTCAGGCCGAGGCGCAGCTTCGTGCCAACCAAGCGCAGTTGGCGCTCGTGCAGGCGCAGCTCGCGGACGCCGATCTGATTGCGCCCGTGGATGGCGTGATCCGCTCCCGATTGATGGAGCCGGGCGACATGGCTTCGCCGCAGCGGCCGGTTTTTTCGTTGGCGGTCACCGACCCCAAATGGGTCCGCGCCTACGTCTCGGAGTCCGACTTGGGCCGCGTCCGGCCCGGCATGACGGCTTCCGTCATGGTCGACGCGTTTCCGAAGCGGCGCTTTGCCGGGTGGATCGGGTTCATATCTCCCATCGCCGAGTTCACGCCGAAGTCGGTCGAGACCGAAGAACTGCGAACGAGCCTCGTCTACGAAGTCCGCGTGTTCGTAAAGGACCCGGCGGACGAACTGCGCCTCGGCATGCCGGCGACGGTTTATTTGCCGCTCACGCCGAATGCAGCGCCGCAGTCGAATTCTATGGCTGCGAATTCTATGGTTGAACGACGGCCATGAGTATGCAGCCGCATGGCGGTGTGGCTGTGCTCGGGCGCCACGTGCGCAAGACATTCCGTCGCGAGACCGGCGAGACGGTCGTGGCTCTCGACGATCTGTCGCTTGAAGTGCCCCATGGCGGCCTCGCCGCGTTGGTTGGTCCTGACGGAGCGGGCAAGACCACGCTCATCCGGCTCATTGCCGGGCTGATGCCGCTCGACGCCGGCACGCTCGTCGTCAATGGCACCGACATAGCGCGCGATCCGCAGCGGGTTCAGGATCGGATCGCCTATATGCCGCAGCGGTTTGGTCTCTATGAGGATCTGACCGTCCGCGAAAACCTCGACCTCTATGCCAGCCTGCACGGCATCTCCGACGAGGAGCGGCGCAGGCGTTATCCCGAACTGTTCCAGATGACCGATCTGGCGCCGTTCACGGGCCGGCTCGCCGGCCATCTGTCTGGCGGCATGAAGCAGAAGCTCGGGCTTGCCTGCACCTTGATCGGCGCGCCGGAGCTCCTGCTGCTCGACGAGCCGACAGTCGGAGTCGATCCGCTGTCGCGCCGCGAATTGTGGGAGATCATTGCCCGGCTCGTGCGCGAGCAAAATCTCTCGGTGCTGTTGAGCACCTCCTACCTCGATGAAGCCGAGCGCTGCGACCAGGTCTTCGTCCTGCGCGAAGGCAAGCTTTTGGCGAGCGGCCCACCGGGCGAGGTCACCGCACTTGCTGCGGGCCGCAGTTTCGAGGCCGAACCGCAGGCCGGCGAGCCGGCGCGAAATCTGCAATCGCGGCTTCTCGACGAGCCCGCGATTATAGATGCGGTGCCCGAAGCCGGCCGCGTGCATCTGGTGAGCGCGCAAAACGGCAAAAGCGCCGCGCCGGAACAGAGCGCAGCAGCATTAGCCGGCTTGAGCATCATTCCCGTCCCCGCGCGTTTCGAGGATGGCTTCATGGTGCTGTTGCGCCAGCAATCGGGAGCGGCCGGCAAGTCACTAGCCGCTCCACCGCTTTCTCCCGAGCCGGCAGCGCGCTCCGACGAGACAATCATTACGGTGCACGATCTCGTCCGCAAGTTCGGCACGTTCACCGCTGTCGACCGCGTCAGTTTCGAGGTTCATCGCGGCGAAATTTTTGGCCTACTCGGCCCCAATGGCGCGGGCAAAACAACGACATTCCGCATGCTGTGCGGATTGCTTTCGGCCACAGCCGGCACGCTGCGCGTCGCCGGTTTTGATTTGCGCCGCGCCCGCGCCTCGGCCCGCCAGCACATCGGTTACGTCGCACAGAAATTTTCGCTCTATGGCCAGCTCACCGTCGCCGACAACCTCGAATTCTTCGCCAGCGCGTATGGACTGCGCGGCCGCCGCAAGCGCGAGCGCGTCGCCTGGGCGCTTACGCAATTCGAGCTTGAGCCGCTGATGCGGCTTCCCAGCGGCCAATTGCCGGGCGGCTACAAGCAGCGCTTGGCGATGGCGACCGCGCTCCTGCATTCGCCCGACATC
The DNA here is from genome assembly GCA_030044555.1 of Xanthobacteraceae bacterium. GTDB lineage: Bacteria > Pseudomonadota > Alphaproteobacteria > Rhizobiales > Xanthobacteraceae > BOG-931. Next base: position 6,256 of record JASHVN010000491.1, read on the forward strand.
CTGTTTCTTGACGAACCGACCAGCGGCGCCGATCCGCTGGCGCGCCGCGAATTCTGGCGGCGGATCACCCAGTTCGCCGAACAGCGCGTCACCGTCGTCGTCACCACGCATTTCATGGAGGAAGCCGAGTATTGCGATCGCGTCGCGATCCTCGATGGCGGCCGCATGCTGGCCGTGGGAACGCCAGCCGAAGTTCGCGGTCTCGCCGCCGCTGCCGGTCCAGACCGGGCGACCATGGAGGATGCCTTCATCGCCATCGTCGAACGCGCCCGCGAGCACCGAATGGACGCTTCGCCATGATTGCGCCAGGCGAACCAAAGCTGTCGTGGCACGCGAGCGGGCGGGCAAGGCTGCAACGCCTGGCCGCGCTCGTGCGCAAGGAAACCTATCAGCTGTTTCGCGATCCGAGCGCGATTGCGATTGGCATTGTCATGCCCGTGCTTTTGATCCTGATGTTCGGCTTCGCGCTCTCGCTCGACGTCAAGAACGTTCCGGTGGCTGTGGTGCTGGAGAATCCCTCGCCCACCACGGCCGAGCTTGCTTCGGGCTTTGTGCTTTCCCCCTATTTTGACACGCGCGAACTCACCTCGATGCCAAGCGCCGAGCAACTTCTGCTACAGCAAAAGGTGGACGGCATCGTGCGCATCCGCTCCGACTTTGCGCGCCAGCTCAACAGCGGGAACGGCCAGGCGCAGATCCTGGTCTATGGCACTGACGCCAATCGTGCGCGCATCATCGAGGCCTATGCGCAAGGCGCCATTGCGCAATTTCAGGCGCGCCGCGCCGCGGAAGGATATGCGGCGCCGTCCGGCGGCGCGGCCGTGGTGCAAAGCCGCATGTGGTTCAACGAAGCCGACGATAGTCATTACTTTCTCGTTCCCGGCCTGATCGTGCTGATCATGACGCTGATCGGCGCCTTCCTCACCACGCTGGTGATGGCGCGCGAATGGGAGCGCGGAACCCTGGAAGCGCTGTTCGTCACGCCGGTGCGCGCCGGAGAAATCGTCATCTCCAAGATGATTCCCTATTTCGTGCTCGGCATGATGGGGCTGGCGCTCTGCATCTTTGCGGCAAAATTCCTCTTCGAGGTCCCGTTTCGCGGTTCGGTGCTGCTGCTGACCGGCGTATCCACGCTCTATCTGCTCGTGGCGCTGGCAATCGGGCTGTTGATATCCTCGCTCACCAAAAGCCAATTCGTCGCCAGCATGGCGACGTTGATCATCACGTTTCTGCCGGCGCTGTTTCTGTCTGGATTTCTGTTCGACCTGCGCAGCATGCCGGCCGCGATCCGCGTGCTCAGCTACGCGCTGCCGGCGCGTTACTACGTGAATCTGCTGCAGACCCTGTTCCTCGCCGGCAATATCTGGAGCGTTGTGCTGCCGGACGCAGCAGTGCTGGCGGGCATGGCGGCGGCACTCCTGGCGCTGGCGCGCGCGGTGACGACGAAGCGGTTGGCGTGAGGTGGGCCATGTTCGAAGCGCTGTTGCGCATTGTCGCTCTCATTCGCAAGGAGCTGCTGGCGATCCTCAGCGATCCACGCAGCCGGGTCAGCCTGTTCCTGCCGCCGGTTCTGCAATGTCTGATCTTCGGCTACGCGGCCACCTATGACTTGAACAACGTGCCCTATGCCGTGCTCGATCAAGACCGCAGCGCGGCGTCTCACGATCTGCTGGCTGCACTCGACGGCTCCGGCGTGTTTCGCCGCGCCGCGCAGCTTTACAATGTAGCCGACATCAAGTCGGTCATCGACGAGCAGAAGGCGCTTTTGGTCATTCAGATCGGACAGGATTTTCAACGCCGGCTGGAAGCGGGCTTGCCCGCGGACGTCGAGGTGATCGCCGACGGCCGCAATTCCAATACGGCGGGCACCGCACTCGGCTATGTGGACGCCATCGTTGACGGCTTTAATGCCGATTGGGCGGCCAATCACGGCGCGGCCGCGCCGCCGCTGCAGGTCACCATGCGGGCCTGGTACAACGCCAATCTCGAAACGCGCTGGTTCATGATTCCGGCGTTGATCGGCACGCTGACCTTTCTGCAGACGCTGTTGCTCACGGCCATGTCGGTCGCGCGCGAGCGCGAACAAGGCACCTTCGACCAGCTCCTGGTCACGCCATTTCGTCCGTTCGAGATCATGATCGGCAAGGCACTGCCCTCGGTTCTGATCGGGCTGATCCAGGCGACGTTGATCCTGCTGGTGGCGCAATTGTGGTTCCGCATCCCGTTCACTGGGTCCTACTTGACGCTCTACGCGGGGCTGCTCCTCTTTCTATTGGCAGCCGTAGGCATGGGCCTCATGCTTTCGGCGGTCGTTTCCACCATGCAGCAGGCGATGCTCTACGCCTTCGTCATCATGATGCCGTTCGCCCTGCTCTCCGGCCTGACCACGCCGCTCAGCAACATGCCGGAAATCTTTCAGAATGCGACGCTGATCAATCCGCTGCGTTACGCCATCGATATCGCGCACCGGGTTTATCTCGAGGGGGCCGGCCTGCCGCAATTGGTACCGGACCTCTGGCCGATGGCGATCATTGCCGCCGTGACGCTTTCGAGCGCCGCATGGCTGTTCCGCGGCGGCCTCGAATGAAACGGTCCGTCCCTCGATCGCGAAAGACATGTCGTGAGTTACCTTGTCACAAGCTAGGAGTAAAATGGCGGCACGGCCCCATATATTCCCTGCCCCATCACGGACGCTGTCGCCATGGCCGAACCGCTCCAGCACCAAAAATACGAGGCGCTGATCTATGCCTGCCATGCGCTTGCACCAGTGCGCACGGCCGTTGCGCATCCCTGCGACGAGACCTCGCTGCGCGGCGCCGTCGAGGCCGCGGAGGCCAAGATCATCAAGCCTGTCCTGGTCGGACCGCAGGCCCGCATCCACGCGCTCGCGGCGTCGCTCAATCTGGACATCACCAATCTGCAACTTGTCGACACGCCGTATAGCCATGCGTCGGCGGCCAAAGCCGTTGAAATCGTCCGCAACGGCGAAGCCGATGCGCTGATGAAAGGCAGCCTCCATACCGACGAGCTGATGGCCGAGGTGGTCAACAAGGACACCGGCATCCGCACGGCGCGCCGGATCAGTCACATCTTCATCATGGACGTGCCGACTTATCCGAAGCCGCTGTTCATCACCGACGCTGCAGTGAACATCTTTCCGACGCTCGAGGACAAGGTCGATATCGTGCAGAATGCGATCGAGCTTGCCCAGGCTTTGGGCGTCAAGCAGCCGAAAGTCGCGATCCTTTCCGCCGTCGAGACGATCACCTCGAAGATACCCTCGACCATCGATGCTGCGGCGCTCTGCAAGATGTCCGAGCGCGGCCAGATCACCGGCGCGGTGCTGGACGGTCCGCTGGCGCTCGACAATGCCATCAACCGCGAGGCAGCAGCCATCAAGCACATTGCGTCGCCGGTTGCGGGCGACGCCGACATCCTGCTCGTCCCCGATCTCGAGGCCGGCAACATGCTGGCGAAGGAGCTGAGCTTTCTCGCCAATGCGGATGCGGCCGGTATCGTGCTCGGCGCCCGCGTACCGATCATCCTCACGAGCCGCGCCGACAACGTGCGCACGCGCATGGCAAGCTGCGCGGTTGCAGCGCTCTACGCCCATGCCCGTCGCGTCGCCGCGGCGGGAATCGGCAAGCTTGCCGGCTGAAGCCCCATGCGCGAGCCCATCCTCGTCATCAATGCCGGCTCCTCGAGCATCAAATTCTCGGTCTACGAGACGGCGGCGGATCGTACGCTTTCGGCCGCCGCCCATGGGCAGGTGGAAGACCTCGGCGAGGGCAGCGACAGGCCGGCGCGCATCGAAGTCGCCGATGGACGCGGCCGAAAACTCATCGACAAGCCGATCGCCGCCAAGGACCACGCCGGCGCCATGGCCGCCATTCACGACTGGTTCGCCGAACACATCGGCAGCGAAGCCGGATTTTCCGGTGTCGGCCATCGCGTCGTACATGGCGGGCTCGCCTATGCGCAACCGGTGCGCATCGACGCGGCTGTGCTCGCCGCGCTCGACGAACTCGTGCCGCTCGCACCGCTGCACCAGCCGCATAATCTCGCCGCCATCCGCGCGGTGAGCGGGCTTGCGCCGGACGTGCCGCAGGTCGCCTGTTTCGACACCGCCTTTCACCGCGCGCAACCGCCGCTCGCCCAGCAATTCGCCCTGCCGCGCGAATTGACCGCCAAAGGCGTGCGCCGCTACGGCTTCCACGGCCTCTCTTACGAATACATCACGTCGGCGCTGCCGCGGGTCGCGCCGGATTGCGCGGACGGCAAGGTGGTCGTCGCCCATCTCGGCAATGGCGCCAGCATGTGCGCGATCGAGGCCGGCCGCTCCATTGCCACGACGATGAGCTTTACGGCCCTTGACGGCCTGCCGATGGGAACACGTACCGGCGCGCTCGATCCCGGCGTCATTCTCTATCTCCTCCAACACGAGGGCATGAGCGCGGCACAGATCGAGCACCTTCTTTACGAGCGCTCGGGCCTTCTCGGCGTGTCCGGTTTGTCGAGCGACATGCGTGCGCTGCTCGCAAGCTCCCTTCCCGCGGCGAAAGAGGCCGTCGATCTCTTTGTCTATCGGATCGGCCGCGAACTCGGCTCGCTGGCGGCGGCCCTTGGCGGCCTCGACGCCATCGTCTTTACCGCCGGCATCGGCGAGAACGCCGCGGAGATCCGCGCGCGGGTCTGCAAAGACGCGCGATGGCTCGGTGTCACTCTCGACGAGCGCGCCAATGCCGCAGGCGGCCCGCGCATCTCCGGCAGCGACTCGCGGATTTCCATCTGGGTCATTCCCACCGACGAGAACCTGGTGATCGCGCGCCACACCAGGCGATTGCTCGATGCCGGCACTTCGAATTGATGCGAGAGCAGTGCGATGAAGGCGAACGAGATCATGACACGCGAGGTGATTTCGGTGCGCCCCGACACGCCGACGCGGCAAATCGCGCGCCTCTTGCTCGACCACGGCATCAGTGCGGTTCCGGTGGTCGATGACGCGGGGACTCCCATCGGCATCGTGAGCGAGGGCGACCTCCTCGGCCGCAACGAAGAGGACCGCGAGGCGCGGCGCGACTGGTGGCTGGCGCTGCTCGCCGAAGGCGAAACACTCAATCCCGATTTCGTGTCGAACCTGTGCGCGCAGGAGCGCGTCGCCCGCGACATCATGGCGGGACCGGTCGTCACCGTCGAGGAGAATACCGATGCCTCCGAGATCGCGCGGCTCTTGCAGTCGCACCACGTCAAGCGCGTCCCGGTGCTGCGCGACGAGCGCATCGTCGGCATCGTCAGCCGCGCCGATCTGTTGCGTGCACTCGCCGAACAAGCGCCCGTCGCTGCGCCACGCAGGGAGGGATTCATCGCAGGCGCGCTTGACGCGCTCGACGAACGCTTTCTTCACCCCCAGCGGGTCGAACCGCCGAAACCGGCGGCAGCGCCAAAGCCGGATGACGTCCGCCTGGACGCGGCTGAGTTTCGCAGCCTGGTGACCAATTTCGAACACAAGGAGGAGCGCGCACGCGAGGATGAGCGGCAAGCCATTGCCGAGCAGCGCCGCCGCCGGCTCGCGGAGCTTATCGACGAACACATTTCCGATGAGAGGTGGCGCTCGCTTCTGCACCAGGCGCGCGGCGCGGCCGAGCGCGGCGACAAAGAATTCATGCTGCTGCGATTCCCGAGCCAGTTGTGCAGCGACAGCGGCCGCGCGATCAACGTCACCGAGCCGGATTGGCCCAGCACATTGCGCGGCGACGCGGCGGAAATCTATCTGCGCTGGGAGCGCGACCTCAAACCGCACGGCTTCCATCTCGCCGCACGCGTGATCGATTTTCCCGGTGGGGTGCCGGGCGACATTGGCCTGTTCCTGGTCTGGGGAGGCTGATGCAAGGCGCTGTGAGCGGTTGCGGCAGTATGCGTCACGGGCCAGATCGCGAGCGAGCAAGGTGCATGATTGTCCCGACGATTTTCGGCGAGGCTGATGATGGCTGCAGAGCGACCGATAAAATCTTCTGATTTCACCGTCACCAGCGTACCGGCGTTCTGGCCGATGGCGCTGGCGGCGTCGTTGATGAAGCGCGGCGCCGAGCTTTACGTCAAGAACCTCAAGTTCGTCGAGGAAGAAATCAAGATCAACGCCGAGCTGCGGCCGAATCTCGCGACAGCAAACACGGTGCGGCTTGACCTTCGCACCATGCTGCTGCGCGTGTACGGCAAGCCGGCAGGAATTCCAGCCCTCGTGGTCGCACCTTATGCGGGCCATACCGCGATGATTGCTGATTATCACAAGGGACAAAGCCTGGTCGAAACGCTGCTGGCGAACGGCATCAGCGATGTCGCCCTGACCGACTGGAAGCCGGCCACCGCCGACATGAAGGATCTCGAAATCGACAATTATCTGGCCGAGCTCGTTGTCGCGATCGATGATCTGGGCGGACGGGTGAACTTGGTCGGCCTCTGTCAGGGTGGCTGGGCCGCGGCCATGGTAGCGGCGCGCTTTCCGCGAAAAGTGCAGTCGCTGGTGCTTGCTGGCGCGCCTATCGATATGGACGCCGGCAACGGGCCGATCAAACGCATGGCGCACGAAGCACCGATCGCGTTTTACCAAGAGCTGGTGGCGCTCGGTGGCGGGCTGATGAAAGGAAAATTCATGCTGCAGGGCTGGAAGAACATGCACCCCGAGCAGCACTATTTCCAAAAATACGTCGATCTGTATGAGCACATCGACGACCCCGCCTATCTGGAAAAAGAGGAAGCGTTCGAGAGCTGGTACGAAAATCCGATCGATTTGCCCGGCCGCTGGTATCTTCAGGCGATCACGCAACTGTTCAAGGAAAACCGTCTCGCCAAGGGCACCTTTATCGGCCTTGGCCGCCGTCTGGACCTGAAGGACATCACGTGTCCGGTCTACCTGTTGGCGGGCGAAGCCGACGACATCACCACGAAGGAGCAGGTCTTCGACGCAGACAAGTACCTCGGCACTTCCGCGGACAGAGTCGTAAAGAAGCTCGTTCCCGGCGGTCACATCGGCCTGTTCATGGGCTCGCGCACGCTGCGGGAGGCATGGCCGGCGATCGCGCGCTGGATTTGCGGCAATCAGGTCAGCCCCAACGATAGTCACACCGCCTAAAACATGAGCAACTAAGCCGCGCGGGGCCGGGCTCCGGCCGGGCCGGCGGTC
>JASHVN010000492.1 GCA_030044555.1 Xanthobacteraceae bacterium
ACGAGACCGACGATGCCGAGGTCGAATGCGCTGCCAGTCAGGGCATAAACTTGCCAGCCTACCGCAACCGCGCCGATCTGATACGAGAATTCGGAACAGGTGCGAGCGCAGAAATAGTTCCGAAAGGGCCGGTGGCGTATCAGAACTTTGCTATCGATAGATGAGTTGGGTGACATAGGCGACTGCGCAAGTGCGGAAGAGTGCAACGCGCTACGGGGACCGCATCCGCAGCGGGCGCCGCAGTGACAGGCCCGTGCCTCTAGGCACTCCCGGCCGGAATGACAATCTGCGTCTGGGTGACGATGGCGCAGAGGCGCCCGTCATTGCGGGTGATGCGCGTCTGCCAGACCATGGTGGTGCGGCCGCGATGCAGCGGCGTGCATTCGGCGCGCGCGGTGTCCCCAATGGGTATCGGCGCGAAGAAATTGGTCTTGCTCTCGATCGTCGCGGTGCGGGCGCCTTTCGGCAGATTCGCAATCGTCGCGGTGCCGCCGAGATTGTCGGCGAACGCCATAATGGCGCCGCCGTGGAGCACGCCCATGCGGTTCTCCAATTCGTCGCGGACAAAGAGCTCGGCCACGACCTTGTCACGCGAGACGTGCGTGATTTTCATGCCCATCAACTCAGCGAACGGCGGCTGCACGTCGGCATCGCGGTCCATGGTGCGGCTCATTTTTAGTCTCGCTTTTTTAGTCTCTCTCCGTCGCGTAAAGCGGTTCGAGATTGAGAAAATCGGACACGCGCGATCCGGGGAAATAAGTCGCCTTGAACGCCGGCCGTGCTTGCAGCCGCACATACCATTCGCCGACCCGCGGATATTTGTCCTGCCAAACGTGGACGAGCCCGAGATCCGCCATCCGATCGATGCTTGGCATGACCAGCACGTCGGCAAGCGTAAACTGTTCGCCCATCAGCCACGGACCTTTCCTGGCAATCGATTCATCCATCCGGCGGCAGGTCTCGGAAAGCTCGCCGAGCGATTTATCGACTTCGGTCTTGGAGAAGCCTTTGGGTGAACCCATGCGCTGGAATAATTCCCTGCGCACGGGGCGGGGATTGACCTCCTGCGCTTCGAACTGCTTTTGATCGAGACCACTAAAGCGATAGAGAAATGCGCGATTGAAAGACGGCACGCGAATGGCGGCCACTGCGACTTCCTCGATGTAGTGCATCCAGGCGCGCGTGTGGGCACGTTCGACAATGTTGGCGGGGAGGAGCGGGCTCTGCGGATATTTCTCGTCGAGATATTCGCAGATCACGCTCGATTCGACGATCGGAACGCCGTCGTCAACCAGAGTAGGAACGACGCCATTCGGATTGAGCTTCAGATAATCCGGCTTGAGTTGCTCTTTTTTGCCGAGATCGATACGCACTTCATCGAACTTCACCCTCTTCTCGTGAAGCACCATGCGAACTTTCTGGCTGCATGTCGAATGGGGGGCATGATAGAGCACGAGCATTAAAGTCTCCTGATGCAAAGAGCGCGGCCGAAGCCGCGCTCTTTGACTTAAGACCAGTTGTGCGGGAAAGTCACTGCCGCGGCTGCGGCACCACGCGGATGTAAGGCTTCGGCGTCTTCCAGCCGTCCGGATAGAGCTTCTTGGCCTCCTCGTCGCTGATGGCGCCGCCGAGGATCACGTCCTCGCCCGGCTTCCAATTCGCCGGTGTTGATACGCGATGCTTGGCGGTGAGCTGCAGCGAGTCGACGACGCGCAGCACCTCGTCGAAGTTGCGGCCGGTGCTCATCGGATAGACCAGGACGAGTTTGATCTTCTTATCAGGACCGATGACGAAGACGTTGCGCACCGTCTGATTATCGTTCGGCGTGCGGCCTTCCGAGGTGCCGCTCGTCGATGCCGGCAGCATGCCGTAGAGCTTGGAAACTTTCAGATCGGTATCGCCGATCATCGGATAATTCGGGGCGAAGCCGGTAACGTCCTTGATGTCGCCGGACCATTTCTTGTGGTTGTCGACCGGATCGACCGAAAGGCCGATGATCTTGACGCCGCGCTTGTCGAACTCCGGCTTCAATCGCGCCATCGTGCCGAGTTCGGTGGTGCATACCGGCGTGAAATCCTTCGGATGGGAAAACAGCACCACCCAGTGATCGCCGATCCAATCGTGGAAGCGGATCTTGCCTTCCGTCGTCTCGGCTTCGAAGTCGGGGGCGACATCGCCAATCTGCAGCGCCATGGAAACCTCCGTCGTTGTTTGAATTCTCAGTCAATGAATCCCGCAACCATATGTACGGCTGAACGGCCAACCATACCAGTCCTTGGCCCATGAACCATTCGGCCGCAGCGAAGACTATTCATTCAGGATGATCAAAAATCTTGGAAGAATTCGCTCTTCGCATTTGCGATCGGGAAACATTTTTCGGATAGCTTGTCCGATCACCGAACCTTGAGCGGAACCGGTCCACTGCCGCGACTTTGCCGCAGGGGTGCCCTTGCCCGGCCACCCTGCCATCGGAGCGTTTGAACTGTAGGCCCGATTCTCGCGACTAAGGGCTTAACGACCACCATGCGGCGGCATAGCCTGGACCGCGAGCGGTCTGGAGGCGATGAAATTGACCACCGGCACGAACAACCCTGAGATCGACACGCTTGCCGCGGTGCTTGCGCTCGTTGCGCATTCACAGATCGTGGTGGCGGAGCCGAAAGGAAAGGGCGCGGCAAATTTCCGGTCGCTGCCGGCCGGCTTCGACGATATCGACGTCGCCATTCTCGAATGGATTGCCGCCGAGGGGCGTTGCCTAGGCCGCGGATTTGCGTGCCACTAGTGTCCCGATTCCTAAGTTCGCGTGATTGTACGGCGCCCTCGTTTGCGAACTTCGGAATCGAAGGACGCCAGCAATTTATTGAATCTCGAGTGGCTCTGGTTCAGAAGTCCGCGCAACGAACCCAGCGGCAGTAAGAATGGATTTCCGAACCCCAAACTAGTGAGAGCCTGCCGTTGGCGGCGCGGCGAGCGGCGTTCCGGTTTTCGGATCGAGATAAAGCGCAGCGTTGCCGCCGGCGGCAGCGGTGAAATCGAACATGCCGGCAATCGATCCCGAGCTGGGATCAGCATCAAATGAGCCGCCGCCGATGCGCGCGCCGTGCAGCCAGTTGTCTTCGATGAAGCGCACCACGGACGCGAGCGAAATCTGCGTGTGGTCCACGTAGTTTGACTTGGCCCACGGCGAGATGACGAAGAACGGCAGGCGCGTGCCCGGACCGCAGCGTCCCTGCACCGGCTTGCCCTTGACGCCGGCAAGCGGCGTTCCGGTGCCGCATTTGCCTGGCCCGTCGAGTTGATCCGCCTCGGGATCGGACGAGGGATTGGTAACTTTGGCGAAGGCGTGATCGTACCAGCCGTCGGAATCGTCCCAGGTAATAATAACCGCGGTGCTCTTCCAATCCGGCTGCTGCTCAAGGAAGTTGATCAGCGTCACCGTTCCGTCCTGTTCGTCGAGCGGATCCGAATAGGCCGCATGGCCATCCTGATAAGCCGGCATCTTGATGTACGACACAGAGGGAAAATCGCCGCCCTTCACCGCATCGTAAAAATCCTGCAGGTCGTAATTGTGATTGGCGGGATCGCGAGTGGTGCCGTCATGTTCAAGGCTATAGCCGATGACGGCGAGCGAGCTCGGCCGTTCGTGCTTCGGATTGGCGGTGGATGGGTAGTATTGGAACCAGGCGTGATGGGGGATGTAGTCGACAACGTCGGCGTTGACGACGGTCGAATGGGTGCTGCGCTTGCAGCCGGTCGTTCCGTTGGCATTGGTCGCGTCGAGCCGGAAGCCGCCCATGAATGAGCCCCAGGTCACGCCGCCGGTGTTGAGCAGGTCGCCGATGGTCTTTCCCTCCATCAGCACCTGGTCTTTCGGGTTGGAACAGACATCGTAAGCGGGGTCGACGTCGTTGATCATGGTCAGGCCGCCCTGACCGTCGTTGATGTAATATGAGACGGCGGCAAGCGTGGACGGTTTTTTGGTCGTGGCCACGATCTTCATGCCGTTGGTCTGCCCGGAACTGATATTGAGCATGCCCGGCGTGGAGGGCCCATAGGTCGGCGTATAGGCATTATCGCTCATGGCGAAATGCTGCGCGTAGTTCCACATGGCGGTGACGGTATTGCCGTCGTAATAGCCCATGACCTGGCCCTTGGTGCCGAATGCGCCGGCACCGCCGCTCGTGCCCTTGCCGGTATATTTGGGAAACAGGTTGGCCTTGCCGCCGTTATAGGCCTGTTGCTCGGCGGTGTAGGCGTGGTTCTGATCGGCCGTGAAGGCTTGAGTGCGGTCGAGCCGGAACGGCTCGGCGGCATCCTTGCCGTTTTGTTTGTTGGTGAAGTTGGGATTGTTGGTCAGGAGATTGGCGTTGACCAGGTTGTTCACCGAAGGCGTGCCCGGGTTGGCCGTGAATGCCGGTTCGCCGGGGGGGTTGGCCGCTTTGGGGTAAGTGGCGAAGTAATGGTCGAACGAGACGTTCTCGTTGAAGATGATCACCAGGTGTTTGATAGGCGTTGTGGTCGCCGCTTTGTCCTGCGGGCTGGCGCCGGAAACGCTGGCAGGCGCGATCGAGTCGGCGATGGCGGCGCCGCTCCAGGCCCCAGTGAGGGCGGCCACGGAGGTTGCGGCGGCTAAAAGCGGTGAGATGCGCATGAGGCTCCCCGAAAGACTGCGATTTTGCCGGCCCGAAGGTATGCCGTCACCTGTGACCCGACGGTGACACCGGCCTGTCATAAGCGGGTTATCCAGCGCGCAAGCAGGCGTAAAGCAGGGGGCGTAAAAAAGGCGGCCCCGGAGGTTGGGGGCCGCCATGGGCCCGCGCCTGAGGAGTAAAGCGCGGGCCCTGAATTGCGGGCAGCCATCATGCCCGCAGATGACGTTATGCGGCGCCGGTCGACGCCGTGGAGGCCGATTATTCGCCCTCCATGCCGATCGCGTAGGCGGTCTCGCCGTGAACCGCGTCGTCGCCCACCTTCAGCATCGCCTCGTCCATCCGCAGCGGCACGATGAAGCCGATCACCTTGAGGATGATGAAAGTCGCGATCGCATTGTACACGATGATGAACGCCGCGCCGTAGACCTGCATCAGGAGCTGATGACCCGAGTCGCCGTACAGCAAGCCAGTCACATTGACGCCGGGCGCGTTGGTGCCGGTGCCGATGTATTGCAGCATGCCCGGATCGGCAAGCACACCCACCAGCAAGCCGCCGGTCAGGCCAGCCACACCATGGGTGGAGAACACGCCCAGCGTATCGTCCACCTTCTGCATGAAGGCGAGCTTCTGGAACTTGTTCATGCTGAGCCAGGGAAGGATGCCGGCAACGATGCCGACGATGATCGCGCCCAAGCCGTTGACGTAACCGGCTGAAGGCGTGATGGCGACGAGACCTGCGATCATGCCGTTAACGGCGCCGAGGACCGACGGCTTGCCGTAAGCCATCTTGTCAAGCAGCGTCCAAACGAGGAGACCAACCGCCGTCGCGGTGTTGGTATTCATCACGGCCGCGCCTGCGTCGGCGTTGGCAAAGTAGGGGTCGCCGCCGTTAAAGCCGTTCCAGCCCAGCCAGAGGATACCAGCGCCGACCAGCGTCACCAGCAAGCTGTTGGGCGGGAAGTGATCGCGATCGGCTTGCAGCCGCGGACCAATGACCGCTGCCGCAGTGAAGCCCGAGACGCCCGCCGCGAGATGGATCACGTAGCCACCCGAGAAGTCCGCCACGCCCATGCCGGCAAGCCAGCCACCGCCCCAGAGGCTGAACGCGCCAACGGTATAGACGAGGGTCATCCACACCGGACAGAAGATCATCCAAGCCGTGAAGTTCATCCGGCCGAGCACCGATCCCGCAAGGATGATGACGGTGATCGCCGCGAACACAAACTGGAAGAACATCAGTGTGGCCATCGGGAAGGCGAGTGCAGGCATGCCCGACGCGGCGGCCGGAATAGTCGCCTGGCCGAGCGTAAACGGCGCAGAGAGCGCGAGCATCGGTTTTCCGATGAACGGAAACCATTGCGGCCCGAACGCCATGTTGTAGTCGAACAAGACCCAGACGACGAGAACCGACGCAAACGCGTACATCGACATGAAGGCGGAGTTGATCGCCCATTTCTTTTTGACGATGCCGCCGTAAAGAACGGTCAGCCCGGGAATGCTTTGCAGGCCAACGAACGTTGCCGCCGCCAGCTGCCAAGCGTTGTCGCCAGTATCTAACCACTTTGGCGACGCTACGAGATCCATAAGTACCATGTGCCTTCCCCCAAATATGACCCTGTGCGTGAAACGGCACGCGGGCGAGCGGAATGCTTCCTGTGGGCCACTGGCACACAGACGAGCGGTTGAGCGGTCGCAAAAGTTATGCCAATTAATCCAACAACGGCCGAAAGCATTTAGCTGCGAAAATTGTAGTCGAGCGGCATCTCATGATGAAAAAATCTGCAGCTGCCTATAAGAGAGGCAGCAGCGCTATGAAGGCTCTGGGTCTGGGATGCCTCTTTGCTGCACCAATCTGTGTCCTGGGCATTGGCGTAGCTCTACATGCTCGTGCAGAAGCGGAACCGCAGCACGGCGAAACCGCTCTTACCTGTACGAATCCGTACAGCGGCGCTACCTGGCAGATTAAGATCGACTATGATCGCCACACCGTGGATGCGAATCCGGCGCAAATCGACGAAGCCACGATCTCATGGCGCGACTCGGCCAATGGCTGGCATTACGTGCTTGATCGCAAATC